>NZ_LKTL01000004.1:0-267426 GCF_001401775.1 Shewanella sp. P1-14-1
TAATCACGCTGTGTTCGTTTAACGCTGATTGCGCTTGAAGGTTTCATAGATAAGTCTCCAAAGTGTCAACTTATCTCAGGACGGGACATCAATACAATGATAAAAAGCCACCTAAATGGTGGCTTTTTTATGTGAAAAATGACATCGACAATGACAAGCTAGTGGCTGAAATTATTTATTATAGTCTCAGCATTTCTTTGATAAATGGAATCGTTAATTTTCTTTGATGTACCATCGAGGCTTTATCTAACTTATCTAATACATCAAACAAGGTACGTAAATCACGTGCCATTCTAGTTAACAAAAAACGCCCGACTTCATCAGATAATTGCAATCCACGCATTGCAGCACGACGTTGGAGTGCGACTAACTTTTCTTCATCAGCCATGGGCTGTAATTGATAAATAAGTCCCCACTGCATTCGAGATATTAAATCTGGTAATGCAAAGCCAGCTTCTGTGGGTGATGAACTGCCGCTAACAATTAATCGACAGTCAGGCTGCTCAGCGACACGATTGTATAAATGAAATAACGCTTCTTCCCAGATAGGGTGACCCGCAATAGCATCTATGTCATCAATACAAATTAATTGTAGCGATTCCACACCTTCGAACAAAGCAGGAGAAATACTGGCATGAATACCTAAAGGAATATACAGGGTTCGTCTATCAAGCTCATTGGCATGGGCACAAGCAGCGTGCATCAAATGTGTACGACCTGACTTAACCGGTCCAAACAAATACATACTTGACGATAAACTGCCTTCTGCAGTCGCTTGCAGTTTTTGAATCAATTCATCATTCCCCACAGCGGGGTAATAACTTTGAAAAGTTTCATCGTCAGGTAAATATACAGGCAATGATAATTGTTTTGGTGAGTTTTGGGTCACTCAAAAATTCTCTAATAATAAAACAAGCAAAGTAAAGTAAAGTATAACACAGCCAAGTTAATAACTGCTGTTGAATAACTAAGCGTTAAAGGTTCCCTAAACACACTAAGATCAACTTTCCCACTTCAACGCTGAATAAATCAGCAATTGCTAACGCTTAATGCCACTGATATATCAATGTTTCTGTTAGTTCCGTCTTAAAATCTTCCTCTGATTCTGGGCTTGGTAACACAGCGTCAACGGGTTCAGACTGATTTAGTGTATCAAGTAGAGTCAATCTTTTATTGATATTCAGTAATTTCTGTAAATCATCAGCAGTACCAAATAGTGATAATTTATAAGTCACTGTATCAGCTTTAAACTGATGTAAACTGACAGATTTTATTGCACTTAATTGGTTTAAATAAGCTTCAATCTCGACTAACTGAGCCATATTTTGGACACCAACTAACGACAAATGTGTCGTTGCACTATTACCACTATCAGCAAAGGCATATTGGCTAACAAAGTACTCGGCAAGTGTTGATAATATTTGATTAGTAGCCGTTTCATAATCAAGCACTTCAGCCTGATGATGAATAAGCGGTTGCATTACAGCTGAGTCACTTTCTTTATCAAATAACGAAACTTGAAAGCGAACAAATCCACCGACTTGATCCATATCCGCAATAGCAAAATAGTCTGCGCGGTAACGCTTTGAGGCTTCAGAGACAACATCAGTAAACATACCTCGGACGTCAGAAACATTGATTTTCATCACATCATCTAAGTCCATTAAAGGCAAAATGACGGGAATGCCTTTATTGCTTGATTCCAGCTCAATTTGAGTACGAGTATCCATATCAGAAATGTCAGACAAGATATGACGCTCGCCATTGTCTTCAATTGACACCCACAATAGGGTTAAAGGACGTTGCTTGCCCCAAACAGGTAACTCAGCCTGACGAAGTGTTGAAATAATTCTTTTATGATCAAAGTTAGCTTTTAGGACTAACTCATCGTCAATTTCACTGTAACCATATTGAGTCAATAACACTTCAGGCTGGTTAATCTGAGCCTTTACTAAAGGATGTGAAACTGCAGAAGGTAAACCGGAATTTTTTACAAATACAGCGGAAAGTGCCGTTTTTAATGCTTGTTGACGTTCAGATTTAGCACGTGAAGAGACAACAATATCCGCTTCATCTAATAAGCCGACTTCAGCAGACATGCTACTTGTTGTTAATCCTACTGAAAGCAGGACAAATAACAAAATTTGTAATAAAAATTTTGGCATATAAAAATCATAAAAAAGTAATAATGATCAGAAGTGTAGCATATTATTTTTATGACTAGAATGAGATAACCAAGACAATATAAGCAGATTTATTATTGTAATTATTCGAATAACTCTGATTAAACTTGATTTGTATTACAGACATTTACCCCTTTATGGCCTATCTTACTGAATAATTAAAACGAGACAGGATACCCACCGGCTTATGAACCGTTTATTCATTCCTTTACAAGGTGCGCAAATGTTATTTGTGGCCTTTGGTGCATTAGTATTGATGCCATTACTGAGTGGTTTAGATACGAGTGTTGCCCTTTTCACTGCGGGTATCGGTACCCTAATCTTTCAGGTCATCACTAAAAGACAAGTTCCAATATTTCTCGCATCATCCTTTGCCTTTATCGCCCCGATTATGTACGGCGTACAAACCTGGGGAATACCTGCCACCATGGGCGGGCTGATGGTAGCAGGTTTTGTTTATGTCATTTTAGGTGCTTTAGTTAAAGTGAAAGGCAGCGGTTTTATTCATAAACTCTTACCGCCTGTCGTTGTCGGTCCGGTGATTATTATTATTGGTTTAGGCCTTGCACCTATGGCTGTGAATATGGCATTGGGTAAAACGGGCGATGGGAGTACAGTGCTGGTCGAGCCTAACATCGCACTGTTTATTGCATTAATGTCATTGGCAACCACAGTCGCTGTAGCAGTATTTGCCAAAGGGGTATTGAAATTAATGCCAATCCTAGCAGGTATTCTTGTTGGTTATGGTCTTAGTTTATTTTTCGGAATTGTAGACTTCTCCCCAGTTCATCAAGCTGCTTGGCTTGCCATGCCAAATTTTGTCGCACCAGAGTTTCACTGGCAAGCCATCCTCTTTATGATCCCAGTTGCTATTGCTCCAGCGGTTGAACATATCGGTGATTTGTTAGCAATATCTAACGTAACTGGCAAAGATTACATGAAGAAACCTGGGTTACATCGCACGCTTACTGGAGATGGTGTTGCAACAATGGCAGCGTCTGCTTTTGGTGGACCACCGAATACAACCTACTCAGAAGTGACTGGTGCAGTGACACTTACTAAAAACTTCGATCCTAGAATTATGACTTGGACAGCGATTACCGCTATCTGTTTAGCCTTTATAGGAAAATTAGGTGCGCTCATGCAAACCATTCCATTACCCGTGATGGGCGGCATCATGTGTTTGCTTTTCGGTTCTATTGCAGCTGTGGGACTCGGTACGTTAATTCGTAACCAAGTTGACTTAAACGAACCACGAAATTTGAGTATTGTGGGAGTGACATTAGTATTTGGTATTGGTGGTATGGCTTTCGGTATCGGAGAGTTTAGTTTAACTGGGATAAGTTTATGTGGCTTAGTTGCCATTGTAATGAACCTAATTTTACCTAAAACCCCCGAAACAACTAAAGCGTCATAAAAGAGAAAACAAACAGTAAAATAGACAATAAAAAACCTAAAGTGAAAACACTTTAGGTTTTTTGTATCAGGCCATTACGGCAACCGATATTAACCAAGCATAGAAACTATAATTTATGCAATAGTGCGGGCTATAGCATAATCTGAAGCTTACTCAGCGCCTTCTTCAGTATTCAGTACGGAACTTATCAGCAGTTTCTTTGATAATTGGCTGTAATTCGCCTTTTTGGTACATTTCAGTGATGATGTCACAACCACCAATTAATTCACCCTCAACCCACAATTGTGGAAATGTTGGCCAGTTAGCAAATTTTGGTAATTCAGCGCGGATATCTGGATGCTGTAAAATATCAACGAATGCAAACTGCTCTCCACAGTTAATCATAACTTGAGCGACTTGAGATGAAAAACCACAGCTTGGTAACTTTGGAGAACCTTTCATATATAAAATAATTGGGTTTTCACTGATTTGCTGTTTAATCTTGTCTACTGTTTCCATTGTAATTCCTAAGTGCAACTTAATAATCTTGACCCATTGTACTCGACCCTGAGCCATAACAAAATCCCACAGTTTGTAGGGTTATAATAAAAAACGCTTTTTTAGATGGTCACTATCGACATTATTCATCAAACAATGATTCACATCACAAAAATTTTAAGTACAATGTCGGCAGAGCAATGATGCCTAAGTGGTACTCATAAAATAACGATAACCTATGTCCATGGAGAGATAATAATGGCTTTCGAATTACCAGCATTACCATATGCTAAGAACGCACTTGCACCACACATTTCTGAAGAGACTATTGAATATCACTACGGTAAGCATCACAACACTTACGTTGTTAAGCTTAATGGTCTTGTTGAAGGTACTGAATTTGCTAACAAAACATTAGAAGAAGTTGTTAAAACTTCTACTGGTGGCATGTTCAACAACGCTGCTCAAATCTGGAACCACACTTTCTACTGGAACTGTTTAGCTCCAAATGCTGGCGGCACACCTACTGGTCCTATCGCTGATGCAATTAACGCAGCTTTCGGTTCTTTCGAAGAATTCAAAGCTAAGTTTACAGATTCTGCTGTAAACAACTTCGGTAGCGCTTGGACTTGGTTAGTAAAAAATGCTGACGGAACTGTTTCTATTGTTAACACTAGCAATGCTGCTACTCCGTTAACTGACGAGTCAGTAACATCACTACTAACAGTTGATGTTTGGGAACATGCTTACTACATCGATTACCGTAACGTTCGCCCTAACTACATGGCTGCGTTCTGGGAACTAGTTAACTGGGATTTCGTTAACGCAAACTTCGCGGGTTAATCTACCCACAAAGTAACAATTGAGATGAAGTAAAAGGAGCCTAATGGCTCCTTTTTTATTACTCAAAATGAGATATTTTTCTTTTACCCATCTAATACCAAACGCATTTATAGTTAAATAAAACTTTTGCAACAGTTGCAATTGCAACTGTTTATCATTGTTTTTATTGATAATTTTTATTTCTAATTTCTCGCCAAGTTCAAATCTCTAGCCTAGACTTAATTTAGCAAGTGGGTTTATTTACTCATTTAAGACAGTCAATTGTCACCGTAAAAACAAACCAAACATGCGCTATCACATACTTTCTTTCAGCTAAGTTTCAAGGGGTTTCTTATGGGCATATTCGAACATTACCAACAACGTTATGAACAAAAGCTAGATGAAGAATATTCATTACAACAGTTTCTTGAAATCTGTAAGGAAGACAGAAGTGCTTATGTTTCAGCCGCCGAAAGAATGCTAATGGCAATTGGTGAGTCTGAAACAATTGATACATCAAAAGATCCTGTTTTAAGTCGTATTTTTTCAAACCGACTTATTACTCACTATCCAAGTTTTAAAGATTTCTATGGGATGGAAGAATCAATTGAACAAATTGTTTCTTACTTAAAACATTCAGCTCAAGGATTAGAAGAGTCTAAACAAATACTTTATCTACTAGGGCCAGTTGGTGGCGGTAAGTCATCTTTAGCAGAAAAGCTTAAGTCACTCATGCAAAAAGTACCGATTTTTATTTTAACAGCCAATGGCGTGCGTAGTCCTGTTAACGATAGTCCACTGTGTTTATTTGACGCAGAAGAAGACGGAGAACTACTAAGCAAAGAATATAATATTCCTACTCGATACATTAAAACCATCATGTCACCTTGGGCAGTGAAACGGTTACATGAGTTTGGTGGCGATATTACTAAATTTAAAGTAGTTAAAGTATATCCTTCTATTCTTGATCAAACTGCAATCGCTAAAACTGAACCAGGAGATGAAAATAACCAAGATATATCGGCATTAGTCGGTAAAGTAGATATTCGTCAGCTTGAACACTTCTCACAAGATGATGCCGATGCCTATGCCTATTCAGGGGCTTTATGTCGAGCAAACCAAGGTGTGATGGAATTTGTTGAGATGTTTAAAGCACCGATAAAGGTACTGCATCCACTATTAACAGCCACTCAAGAAGGTAATTATAACGGAACAGAAGGATTATCGGCCCTTCCCTACAACGGCATGATATTGGCTCATTCGAACGAGTCAGAGTGGACAACATTTAGGAACAATAAAAATAATGAAGCATTTTTAGATAGGGTTTATATCGTTAAAGTGCCATATTGTTTACGTGTATCCGAAGAAATTGAAATTTATCAAAAATTGCTATCAAACTCCGAGCTATCTAAAGCGCCTTGTGCACCTGGTACACTAGAAACCTTAGCGCAATTTAGTATTTTATCCCGTCTAAAAGCACCAGAGAACTCGTCAATCTATTCAAAAATGCGCGTGTATAACGGCGAGACATTGAAAGATACCGATCCCAAAGCAAAATCCTTTCAAGAGTATCGTGATTATGCAGGCGTCGACGAAGGCATGAACGGGTTATCAACCCGCTTTGCGTTCAAGATACTATCTCGAGTATTCAACTTCGACGATACAGAAATTGCAGCTAACCCTGTGCATCTGTTTTATGTCCTCGAAAAACAAATCGAGCAAGAACAATTCCCTAACGAAATCAGTGAAAAGTATTTAGAGTTTTTAAAAGGGTATCTAATTCCTAAATATGTCGAATTTATCGGAAAAGAAATTCAAACTGCCTATTTAGAATCCTATTCCGAATATGGCCAAAATATTTTCGATAGGTACGTCACCTATGCTGATTTCTGGATTCAAGATCAAGAGTTCAGAGACCCAGAAACAGGCCAACTGTTCGATAGATCAGCTTTAAATGCCGAACTTGAGAAAATTGAAAAGCCTGCAGGAATAAGTAACCCTAAAGATTTTCGAAATGAAATCGTTAACTTTGTTCTTCGTGCACGTGCCAATAATGAAGGCAACAACCCACTTTGGACAAGTTACGAAAAACTGCGAGTGGTGATTGAGAAAAAAATGTTTTCTAACACCGAAGATTTACTCCCCGTTATTTCATTTAATGCGAAAACATCTGCTGACGATCAACGTAAGCATGATGATTTTATCAACCGAATGATGGAAAAAGGCTATACCCAAAAACAAGTAAGACTGCTATCAGAATGGTACTTAAGAGTCCGTAAGTCATCATAAATGTCGCTTAGTGAGCCTAGTCGTTGTGGGCGATTTTCATCTGAAAGTTGCCCTCATAAGGCCATCTTTTAACGAGCTACATTAGGAGCTGTGTATGGCAAATTTTATTGATAGACGCCTAAACGCTAAAGGTAAAAGCACTGTTAACCGTCAACGATTTATTGAACGATATAAAAAACAAATCAAAAAGTCTGTCAGTGAAGCAGTGACACGCCGTAGCGTGACCGACATTGATAAAGGCGAGAAGATCAGTATTCCAACACGAGATATCAGTGAGCCCATTTTTCATCAAGGACAAGGTGGTATAAGAGAAAGAGTCCACCCAGGCAACGACCAATTTAATCAAGGCGATCAAATCGAGCGCCCTAAAGGTGGTGGTGCAGGTGAAGGAAGTGGCGAAGGTGATGCATCAAATTCTGGTGAAGGTAAAGATGAGTTTTTATTTGAGATATCAAATGATGAATACCTAGAATTGCTATTTGAAGATTTGGCTCTGCCTGATTTACAGCAAACCAACGCCAAACAAATGGTGGAATTTGAAACCTACCGCGCCGGTTTTACCAATGTCGGTGTACCAGCCAATATAAACATCGTTCGTTCTTTACGCTCTTCACATGCAAGACGCATTGCAATGACCGCAGGAAAAAAGAAAAAACTCGCACAATTAAAAGCTGAGTTATCCAATCTTGAAAACACTCCCGGTACCCAAGCTGAAGTGATAATCGATTTAAAACAACGAATTGACTACTTACAGAAAAAAATTGATAGCGTTCCTTTTATCGATAGTTTTGATTTACGTTTTAATAATTTTGCTAAGCGTGAAAAACCTTCAAGCCAAGCGGTAATGTTCTGCCTAATGGATGTCTCAGGTTCTATGGATCAAGCAACTAAAGACATGGCAAAGCGATTTTATATCTTGTTATATCTTTTTCTAACGCAAACATACAAAAACTTAGAAGTCGTTTATATACGCCATCATACTCAAGCTAAAGAAGTCGATGAGCATGAGTTTTTTTATTCACAAGAAACAGGCGGCACAATTGTATCAAGTGCATTGAATTTAATGCACGAAATCCAACAAGAACGTTACCCTGCCGATGAATGGAATATCTATGCAGCACAGGCATCAGACGGCGACAATTGGGCTGATGACTCCCCTGTCTGTAAACAAGTTTTAGCAGAAAAGATATTACCAGTATCTCGTTATTTCAGTTACATAGAAATTACCCGACGCGCCCACCAAACCCTTTGGCGCGAATACGAAAACCTACAACAAGATTATGCAAATATTGCAGTGCAACATATCCGTGAGGTGGATGATATCTACCCTGTTTTCCGTGAGTTATTTAAAAAGCAGCCTAGCTAAGGAGAACATGATGACGAATCATAAAGCCAAAGCAAAACAGCCATTAAGTGATGGGCCAGATTGGAGCTTTGATTTACTTGAAGCTTACATGACTGAAATTGAAAAAGTGGCTGCTTTTTATAAACTTGATAGCTACCCAAATCAAATTGAAGTGATCACTGCTGAGCAAATGATGGATGCATATGCAGGTATTGGTATGCCAATTGGTTACACTCATTGGTCTTTTGGTAAACGTTTTATAGAAACTGAACAAGGTTACCGTCGTGGCCAAATGGGATTGGCCTATGAAATTGTAATTAACTCAGATCCTTGTATTGCTTATTTAATGGAAGAAAACACCATCACAATGCAAGCTTTAGTGATGGCTCATGCAAGCTTTGGACATAACAGTTTTTTTAAAAATAACTATTTGTTCAAAACTTGGACTGATGCAAGTTCAATTATCGACTATTTAGTTTTTGCTAAAAACTACATTCATGAGTGCGAGCTTAAATATGGAGTGGAACAAGTCGAGTTAACTGTAGATTCTTGCCATGCACTAATGAATTATGGTGTGGACCGATATAAGCGCCCCGCTGAGGTGTCGTTTAAAGAAGAGCAAATGCGTCAAAAAGATCGTGAGAGCTACTTACAAAGTCAGGTGAATGACTTATGGCGAACGGTACCTAAAAACCTCGATGAAAACCAACAAGAAAACAGTGCGTCCTTTCCTGATGAACCACAGGAAAATATTCTCTATTTTATTGAAAAAAATGCGCCACTGCTTGAGCCTTGGCAGCGAGAAATTGTAAGAATAGTTAGAAAAATGGCGCAATATTTTTACCCACAAAAACAAACCCAAGTCATGAATGAAGGCTGGGCAACGTTCTGGCATTACACCATCCTAAATCACATGTTTGATGAAGGTACTGTTACCGATAGGTTCATGCTTGAGTTCTTACAAAGCCACACAGGGGTTGTCGCACAACCTGCGTATAACAGTCCGTATTATAGTGGGATAAACCCTTATGCTTTAGGCTTTAACATGTTTGTAGATATCCGACGAATATGTGAATCCCCTACTGAAGAAGATATAAAGTGGTTTCCTGATATCGCTGGCAGTGACTGGCTTACAACCGTTACCTTTGCGATGGAAAACTTTAAAGATGAAAGTTTTATCAGCCAATACCTTTCGCCTAAAGTGATCCGTGATTTTAAATTATTCAGTATTCTTGATGATGACAGCTGTAATCGATTATCAGTATCAGCTATTCACGATGATCGAGGTTACCACCTCATTCGTGAAAAACTATCGCAGCAGTACAATCTATCTAACCTTGAACCAAACATTCAAGTTCAACGAGTAGATATAAATGGTGATCGGTCATTAACATTACGGTATGTGCCAAACAATCGAATACCGCTAGCAGGGAGTCATGAAGAAGTGTTAAAACATTTACATCGTTTATGGGGCTTCGATGTCAGCATTGAACAAGTTGATGCAAGTGGCAAAACAACAGTCTTAGCTCAATGTCCCACAAAGGAAGAACAGCAAAAAATGACTACAATATAGATAGCAATGGTTGATGGTTCACCTTTTTCATCACCAACAAAAAACCAACCTCTCGGTTGGTTTTTTTAATTGCTATTTTTATTTATCGTTTTTTGCAATTTCTGCAGGCATGTCATCACGTAGCTTTTGCCACATTATGCCACTGTTAATGCCGTTGGACTTCATCAGCGCAGGTACTTCAGTATATTTACCTTCCTGAGCTAATTTTTCTAGCGCTTTATAAAAATCCAGCGCAATAGTGCGTGCTTCTTGGCTTGAAAAGTAATAACGACCAACACGACTGTATAAGCCTTTAAAGCCGTTAAGAATTAATACATAAAGTGGGTTTCCGGATGAAAAAGCCAAAGCATGATGTAATTCATAGTCATAATCAGCATACGCTTCAGCTGTTTCTTCTAACTCATGAATTTTGGCTAATACTTCCTGCGCTTTTTCAGGGTTATTTCGAACAGCACCACGAAAATAAATCGCACTGACGTTCGCTCTTGCTGATAACAATTGATCGACCAATAACGGAAAACCATCCGGATTAAGATCGGCAATAGTCTCAAGAATATTAAGCCCTGATGTTTCCCAAAAGTTATTTACTTGGGTTGGTTTACCATGCTGAATCTTAAGCCAGCCATCACGTGCTAAACGTTGAAGTACTTCACGTAACGTGGTTCTAGTGACACCAATTAACTCTGATAGTTCTCGCTCAGCAGGTAAAATTGAACCTGGTGGGAATTTATTTTCCCAAATAGAACGGACGATATACTTCTCTGCAAAACTTGCAGGACCTTTTGCATTGATAATTGTCAACTTGAACATCCTGTGATTACTCAATGAACTGATCATACCAGAGGTATTCCAAATAGGCACTATTGATAAAGGTCAAACACACTGTTCTACAACGTTATTGGTGAATAAACAGACGATACAGGTAAAGAATGTGAGATAGGAGTTATATTCGTTATTTTTTTTCGTCCCAAAAATTAATTCGCATTACAATAGAAACCGTTTGCGCTAAACTAGCGCGAAAATTAATGGATGTAAGTTAGTGGTACAACTAACGAATTTTGAAACATCAAATAAAAGCAATATAAAACAACAACGTAAATAGAGTTAAGCTTTGTCATTTTGCAATCATTAGACAAAATAGTTTAGGGGCAAAATCACCAACCATAACAGCAGTTTTTGTTTTGGCTTAAATTGGTCTACAAAATTCCTTCCTCAAAAATTCACTATCGTAAATTCATAACTGGAGAGGCTATTATGCCGTCAACCACTGGTGCTGCGTTTTTTAGTAACTTTTTGGGTAACTCCCCAAAATGGTACAAATACGCAATATTATCGTTTCTTGTAATAAATCCCCTTTTATTCTTTTTAGTCAGTCCGTTCGTTGCCGGGTGGGTATTAGTAATAGAATTTATTTTTACCTTAGCTATGGCATTGAAGTGCTACCCACTTCAGCCTGGTGGTTTACTAGCGATACAGGCAGTCATGATTGGCATGACTTCCCCAACACAGGTACTGCATGAGATAGAAGCAAACTTAGAAGTTTTATTGCTACTCATATTTATGGTTGCTGGTATTTACTTCATGAAGCAGTTGCTTCTTTTTGTATTCACCAAAATGATCACTAAAGTACGCTCTAAAATTATTGTTTCATTGATGTTTTGCGTATCTTCCGCTTTCCTTTCAGCATTTTTAGACGCTTTAACTGTTATTGCCGTCATCATTGCGGTCGCAGTCGGGTTCTACTCTATTTATCATAAAGTTGCATCTGGCAAAGACTTTAGCTGTGACAAAGAGCATGACCATACTTCAGAAGAGCGTGAACAACTTAACGATGAAGAACTTGAAGCTTTCCGTGGTTTTCTACGTAACTTGCTGATGCATTCAGGTGTTGGTACAGCACTTGGTGGTGTATGTACTATGGTTGGTGAACCACAAAACTTGATCATTGCAGCGCAAGCGCACTGGCAGTTTAGTGAGTTTTTCCTTCGCATGTCACCAGTCACTATGCCTGTGTTTATTGCTGGTATTACAACCTGTTTCTTGGTCGAGAAATTTAAATTATTCAGCTATGGTGCACAATTACCAGATGCTGTTCATAAAATTCTAAGTGACTATTCAGATTACGAAGATCAAAATCGTACTAAAGCGGATAAAGTGAAGTTACTTGTTCAAGCATTGGTAGGGGTTTGGCTAGTTATTGGTCTTGCATTCCATTTAGCTTCTGTCGGACTGATTGGTTTATCTGTGATTATTTTAACCACAGCATTTAATGGCGTTACAGATGAACATGCATTGGGTAAAGCATTTGAAGAAGCCTTACCCTTTACAGCACTATTAGCCGTGTTTTTTGCTGTTGTCGGCGTAATCATTGACCAACACTTATTCGCGCCAGTGATTCAATGGGCATTAAGCTTTGAAGGAAACGCGCAACTGGTTATCTTCTATATTGCCAATGGATTACTGTCCATGGTGAGTGATAACGTCTTTGTCGGAACAGTTTATATTAACGAAGTTAAAGCCGCTCTTATCAATGGTCAAATCACCCGCGATCAATTTGACTTACTTGCCGTTGCAATTAACACAGGTACTAATCTACCTTCAGTGGCAACACCAAACGGCCAAGCCGCATTCTTGTTCTTATTAACGTCTGCATTAGCACCATTAGTTAGATTGTCATACGGCCGTATGGTTTGGATGGCTTTGCCTTATACGATTGTGTTATCTATCGTCGGTATTATTGCAATTGAATCAGGTTTCTTAACCGATATGACGCAATACTATTATGATAATCAAATCATTATTCACCATTCAGCCAAAGATATTGGTGGAATTTCGGTTGGACATTAATGCCAATTTGAATTAAGTTTGACCTGAAAACACCCTCAATCGAGGGTGTTTTTTTATCGTCATAAATCGACAGGAGATTGATTTGACTGGTTTACAGGAATTTACTCGTTCGCGTACTGCATGGATAATGCTACTTTTATCCGCAATAGGCCTAGAAGCAGCTGCATTATTCTTTCAGTACGTAATGGAATTAGATCCTTGTGTCATGTGTATCTATGTACGTGTGGCTGTATTAGGATTAATCATTGCAGGAATTATAGGCGCCTTAGCACCTAAATTCTGGTTAACTCGCTTTCTTGGTCTCATTGGTTGGGGAGTCAGCGGCGTTTGGGGCTTATTGTTATCGCTTGAGTTAAATGAATTACAAGTTAATCCATCACCATTTTCTACTTGTTCGTTTTTCCCAGAGTTTCCAACTTGGATGCCATTAGATCAGTGGCTGCCTTCGGTCTTTTCTCCAACGGGTATGTGTAGCGATGATCCTTGGACATTTTTGTCAGTGAGTATGGCGCAGTGGATGGTTGTCACTTTTGTTATCTATTTACTCGTTTTGGCGGTCATGCTACTTCCAGCAATAAAACCGTTAAAGCGCAGCTAACACCACGAAGTTGATTCGTTTATAAAAGAAAAAAGCACTCAATCAGAGTGCTTTTTTGTGGTCAATCAAATCTAACTTCACTTGTTCTACCCCGTAGGGTTAATCTAGGTCTTTCAAGGGCCATAGAACAATATGGTCAAAAACATCTTTAACTCGTTTCTCGTTAATGGTTTTCCCTTTAACTGAGATACCCGCTGCGTGCATTGCCTCTTTTGAACCGGTTAATAATGGATGCCAAGAAGGAAGCTCCCTGCCATCGTGCAGACGCTTATAAGCACAAGAGTCAGGCAACCAAGTTAACTCTGCAATATTATCGACGGTAATCGCTGTACAAGCTGGCACATATTTAAATCGTTCAGGATAATGACGACAGGCGCACGTATCATCATCGAGTAGATGACAAGCAGCATCTGTGTAATACAGATCCTCGGTTTCATCATCAATTAACTTATTCAGACAACACTTACCACAACCATCGCACAATGATTCCCATTGCACGGTGGTAAGTTGGTTAAGCTTTTTTTCAACCCAAAAAGACATAGTTCAATACGGTAATAACTTACAATTCCAATATTGTATCATTATTTAATAGGAGGATTTTTGATTCGTTCGGATAGATAGGTCACAGTCAGTAAGAAATGTTCTTTCTTTGACCAAGCTTGCAGCAGTCGGAAATTATTATAAACCAGATACTCTCGGCCCTTCTCGCCATCAGGCATTAAGAAAGACACTTGCATGTCATCACGTTTAGGTAAATCATTGCCGTTGTATCGACGAACGCCCAGCTCTTGCCACTCATTAAATGTTTGAGTGTGGTCAGCACCAATCAGATACTGCGGAACTGGATTAACTGAACTAACTTGTCTTCCCCAAGTTTCATCGTTTTTCCATCCGGTATCTTTAAGCATTGCAGCTGCAGTAGCAAAAGCGTCAAATTGGTTGTTCCAAATGTCTTTGTTTCCATCTCCATTGCCATCCTGGGCATAGGCTAGATATTGAGATGGCATTAACTGCATATGACCCATAGCACCTGTTGAGGAACCAATTAATTGCTCATAGGTAACTTGTTGGCTATCGATAATTTGCAGTGCTGCGATAAACTCATCGATGTAAAACTGTTCTTTTACACCTGAATAAGCGTTAGAAGCAGTGACAGATAAAATAGGAAAATTCCCCTTCTGTTCACCAAATTCTGAAGTCATTCCCCATAAGGCGACGAGAAAACGAGGCTGAACACCGTAACGGTCACCCAGCGTAATTAACGCATCTTCTTGTTCTTTAAACATTGCCCTAGCAGTGCTGACTGTTATTTCAGGTGCATTTTGTGGAATATAACTCTCTAGATTAATGCTCTTATCAGCGCCGTTAACAGTGGCACGTTTAAACACTTTTATTTTCGAAAAGTGTTTATTAATAGTATTTTGTGAAACACCAGCCTGTATTGCTTTGTCTTTTAATGAAGCTAAATAATCATCGAAAGTAACGGTTTGCTGTGCATGAGCAATGTTAAAAGTAATCAGAGAGATGACTACTGATGAAATGATCTTCCCAATCATAAAATGTCCTAAGTTAACTCATTACTGCTGTTTTTGTTCTTATTAACTAAACGTTAACACATTTGTGTTAACGTCGAAATACTAAAATTGATAACTGTATTAAAAACAAGCTATTGTAAATTTTATATCATTTAAAAAAACGCTTTTCAGACCAATAAACTATCACTGTAATAACAGGCGACGCTAGTCTTTTATCCCTAAACTTTTTCTGTGTTCATCTAACAAATTCGTGACAGGAGGCGGGATTTGTAAATAAAAGCCTTTATCAGCTAATTCTGATTTGACCTTCTCAATATCAGCCATCGCTAACTCAGTACGTTTGGATAAAGGCACCATCATAACCAATTTTGGAGTGCCAAACATTTGCATTAATGCTTCAGGTACAGCGTCAAAAACATCACGTTTTTCAACGAATAAGTAAGTATCAATTTTTCGGCTGCTTTTATATACTGCGCATATCATTTTGAAGTTAAATTCCTATGTTTCTTGCTTGATAGTCAACAACGCACACTATAACATGGACAGTCATAATTTAATTGCAAATCAGTTCACACACTGAAATTTTTGGAGATTAACGCCTGGATGGCCACACAAAGTCTTGAGCTCAAAGCGACCTCTTTTACTCTTTCAGTTCTTCATATCAATACACACGATATAAGTGCGATAGCTGCTGATTTAGACAGAAAGCTATCTCAAGCACCGCAATTCTTTATCGGCGCACCATTAATTTTAAATTTAAGTGCGATAGAACAACACTACGTTAATCTTGCTGCATTAAAACAACTTCTTACTGATAACCAATTAATCATCGTTGGTGTAACATCTGCAAACGATGATATTAGTAAACAAGCAAAATCGTTAGGCCTTGCGGTCGTTAAATCGGGCAAACAAGCCAAGAATATGCCAGCCCCAACCAAAGAAACCAAAATCATTAAACAAAATGTACGTTCAGGGCAGCAAATTTATGCAAAAAATGCTGACTTAATCATTTTTGGTGCGGTTGGTAATGGCGCAGAAGTGATTGCGGATGGTAGCATTCATATATATGGCGCTTTACGAGGTAAAGCAATGGCGGGAGCTTCAGGTGATCGCAATAGCATCATCATAGCCAATAGCCTTGACGCCGAATTAGTATCAATTGCTGGACAATATTGGCTAGCAGAACATTTGCAGCAGCATTGTAGCGATCAACGCGGTTGTGTTCGTCTTAATGACGAAACACTCATGGTTGAATCATTGCCTCAATAGTTGGCAACATAAAAGGATATAATAACAAATGGCACAAATAATTGTTGTCACATCAGGTAAAGGTGGCGTAGGTAAAACAACTTCGAGTGCAGCTATTGCGACAGGTTTAGCACTTAAAGGAAAAAAGACTGTTGTTATCGATTTCGATATCGGTTTACGTAATCTTGATTTAATTATGGGTTGTGAGCGCAGAGTTGTTTATGACTTCGTCAACGTTATCAACGGTGAAGCTAATCTCAATCAAGCACTAATTAAAGATAAACGTTGTGATAAGCTATTTATTTTACCAGCGTCACAAACCCGTGATAAAGATGCACTGACTAAAGAAGGTGTAGGCGGAGTGCTTGATGAACTCAGCAAAGACTTTGACTATATTGTTTGTGACTCACCAGCGGGTATTGAACAAGGTGCAATGATGGCCTTGTATTTTGCAGACATCGCTATTGTAACGACTAACCCAGAAGTGAGTTCTGTACGAGATTCAGACCGTATTCTTGGTATGTTACAAAGTCGCTCTCGTCGTGCAGAACAAAATCTTGAACCAATTCAAGAGTTTTTATTATTAACTCGCTATTCACCTGCTAGAGTTAAAACAGGTGAAATGTTAAGTGTCGAAGACGTATCAGAAATTTTAGCCATTAAGTTAGTCGGTGTAATTCCTGAATCACAAGCAGTATTAAAAGCATCAAACTCTGGTATTCCAGTCATTAACGATGAAGAAAGTGATGCAGGTTTAGCGTACGCTGACACTGTGGCGCGTTTACTTGGTGATGAAGTACCATTTCGTTTTCTGACAGAAGAGAAAAAGGGATTCTTAAAAAGGATATTTGGTAGCTAACTATGTCTATACTTGATTATTTTAGAAGCAATAAAAAAACCAACACAGCGGTGACAGCCAAAGAGCGCCTGCAAATTATCGTTGCACATCAACGTGGTGAACGTGATGCGCCTGATTACTTCCCAAAAATGAAACAAGAGATCATTGAGGTTATCCGCAAGTACGTTCATATCTCTGAGGATCAGGTATCAGTTCAGCTTGACCAAAATGATGACAAGCTGTCGGTACTTGAGTTAAACGTCACTTTACCTGATGGCAAATAACGTTTTTCAGGTCATAGCTTACTAAGCTGAATCTCACAATAAAAAAGCCAAGATAAACACGTATCTTGGCTTTTTTAATATCGTTAACTCAATAGCCTTGCTGACTATATAAAAGTTCCTTTCGTGTTAACCAAACTTTATTTCTTCTAGGCTATCTTTAATGATGCTCGCTCGCCAGCCGGTTAATAATAATGGCGTGTCTGTTTGTTTTTTATGATAAAGCCACAGTAAAAATTCATGAATAAGACGTTTAGAGCCAATAAATTCAATCGCGACATCATGTTGCTCAGCCAGTTGCGTGAGAATGACTTTAACTTCTTTAAATGAGGCTTTATAACCATTTTTAAGGGCTATCACGTCCACAGCTTCTGGTAAGTTTTCTAAATCTGCTGTTTGAAGCAGTTTGATGATCTCTTTACCATGGAAACGCTTTTCATGATCGGTTAAGTCATTTAATTGATTTAATTCGACTACCGTTTTCGGCTGTTTTTTTGCTAAAGCAATCAAGGCATGATCTTTAATGATAAAGCCAAGTGCAGAATCTTTCTTTAATGCTTTTTGTAAACGCCAAGTGGCCAATACTTTCAAGTAAGCCAATTGTTTTGGGAATAACTGAAACGCATTTTTCACCTTTAAATAAGCAAACTCTTCATCAGGCGGCGTTAAACGCCCTTCTGTCATTCGCTCACCCTCTTCCAGCAACCAATCCATGCGGCTGGCTTGATTAACCTTTTCAAGTAATTGTGGGTAAAGGTTATATAAATAGTAAACGTCATTCGCGGCGTATTGTAATTGTGCATCGGTTAACGGACGCTTCATCCAATCAGTTCGTGACTCGCCTTTATCAATCTCAATGTCTAAAAACATATTAACCAATTTTGCGTAACCGACCCCATGTCCCAAGCCACATAAGCTAGCGGCAATTTGGCTATCAAATAAAGGACTTGGCTGGCATTGTCCGTAACGTGCGAACACTTCTAAATCTTCACTACAAGAATGCACAAGTTTAGTAATTGAAGTATTTGTTAATAACTCCCAAAAACACGATAAATCAGGCAGAGCAACGGGATCGATTAGCGCCAATGTTTTGCCATCATAGGCTTGAATAAGACCCAACTTCGCGTAGTAGGTTCTTGTTCTTACGAATTCAGTGTCTAAGACCAGTAATTCACTTTGTTGATATTGTGCCACTAACGCTTCTAAACTTGCTTGGTCACTAATGTATTCGAACGATAACAAAATTCACTCCAGTATTAACTTATCGCCAATGAAAGGTCTAAATAGGATGCATTAAAAAGCCGGCAACTGCCGGCTTTACTTTACGCTGATTTAACTTCGTCTCGAAGCTCTCGTCGTAAAATCTTACCTACATTGGATTTTGGTAACTCATCTCTGAATTCTACCAGCTTTGGTACCTTATATCCTGTTAAATGATGACGACAATGTTTAATAATATCGCTATCAGTTAAGCTGTTATCTTTTGCGACGACAAATACTTTAACTAATTCACCGCTGGCTTCATTTGGAACACCAACAGCCGCAACCTCAATGACTTTAGGATGCAGTGCAATGACATCTTCAACTTCATTTGGAAATACATTAAAACCTGATACCAAAATCATGTCTTTTTTACGGTCAACAATGAAAAAGAATCCTTTTTCATCCATATAGCCAATATCACCAGTCGCTAGCCAACCGTCTTTGTCGATGACTTTTGTAGTTTCCTCTGGACGCTGCCAGTAGCCTTGCATAACTTGCGGGCCTTTCGCAAATAGCTCACCAGTTTCACCTTGAGCTAATACATTACCTTCATCATCACGTACTTGTATGTCAGTTGACGGCGCAGGGAAACCAATCGATCCGTTATAACCATCAAGGTTATAAGGACAACACGTCACCAGTGGCGATGCTTCAGTTAACCCATAACCTTCAAGTAATCGCGTCTTAGTAATGCTTTGCCATTTGTCAGCAACGGCTTTTTGTACGGCCATTCCACCGCCAATAGAAAGCTTTAAGCGGCTGAAATCAAGACTATTGAAGTCTTCATCATTAACTAGGGCGTTGAATAACGTGTTAACCCCTGTCAGCGCTGTAAAAGGATACTTCTTTAACTCGCCAACGAACGCTGGTAAATCACGAGGATTAGTAATTAATAAGTTTTTACTGCCTTTATGTAAAAACAGCAGACAGTTAACTGTGAGTGCGAAGATGTGATAAAGCGGCAATGCAGTAACGACAAATTCGGTACCATCTTTCAAAGCTGGCGAATAGGCACCATTGGCTTGCAAAACATTACTCACAACGTTTTTATGACTCAACATCGCGCCTTTTGAAACACCCGTTGTACCACCGGTATATTGCAAGAAAGACAAATCCTCTGGTGAAATCTCAGGTTTTACGTATTGTAAACGACGGCCTTTACTTAAAGACTGCCTAAAAGACAATGCATGGGGCAAGTTGTATTTAGGCACCATCTTCTTGATGTACTTAACCACGAAGTTGACTAAGGTTCTTTTTGGTGCACTCAGTTGATCACCTAACCCAGTGATGATCACCGATTCTACAGGCGTTTCTGAAACCACTTCTTCCAATGTACGTGCAAAATTCGACACAACGACAATGGCTTTAGCACCAGAATCAACTAACTGATGTTTTAATTCTCTTGGGGTATATAGAGGGTTAACATTAACCACGACCATGCCCGCACGTAATACACCAAATAATGCAATTGGGTATTGCAGTAAATTAGGCATCATCAAGGCGACTCTGTCGCCTTTTTCTAACTTGAGTTCATTTTGTAAATAGGCTGCAAATGCACGACTTCTTTCTTCTAACTTCCTATAAGTCAGTGTCGCCCCCATATTGATAAACGCAGGTTGGTCAGCATATTTAGCTACCGCAGATTCAAACATATCGACAAGGGTTGAAAATTGCGCTGAGTCAATTTCTGCCGGTACGTGTTCTGGTAAATTATTAATCCAAGGCTGGTCCACAAAATTCTCCTATTTATCCTGACCATTGCTAAGAAGACGGGCTTCAATTTTTACAAGGTCGAAGATCACTGCACTTAAAACTAGCTGATATTTTTATTATTGTTATGAGTTGCAGTAAAAACGTTATTGATAGTTATTATTCTTGAGCCGCAAAAAATCATACGACCGTTTTAATTCAGACCATAATCACATAAATAAATTAAAAATCCTAGTGATTTTAAAACAAAGAAAGCTTAATTTAGAATAAATGTTCTAATCGTGTTAGCAACTTGTGCTGCGCTTCCCATATGTAAATGGTGATCGCCTTTAATCTGCACATTAGTAAGCTGTGTAAACCACAGCTTAGCTTGCGGTATTGCCAATTTTAACTGTTTATAGCCCTCTTCGGCTAATATTAATAAACAAGGGGTATCACTGACGCTCATTAAAACATCAACCTGTTCAAAGGTTAATCTATAAGGAGAATCCAGTTTCAAACGAGGATCACTTTTCCAACAATATTGATGATCTTTGATTTCAAGATTTCGCTTTATAATTAACTCACACCACTTAGGATCCATACCAGTGAGCTTATGACGGGCATTTACGGCCCGCTCAAGCGTTAAGTTTGATGATGATTCAGGTTGTTTCTGCCCCTGAATCCCAGCTTGATTGAATCTGATATGCTGCTGAAAGCTTCGATTAACTCTTGCTTTAGATTTCGACACATCTTCAAATAATGGCGATAAAGCTTCAATTAATATGAGTTGCTTTAAGCTATCAGGGAAAGCCGCATTATAAGCTGCCGCAACTATCCCACCTAAAGAGTGTCCGATAACGGTTACAGGCTGGTCCTGCTTAAGTAATAAAACGAGTTCGTGCAAATCGTAGAGGTAATCAATCCAATGCAAAGGATATTGCCCTGGACGATGTTGAGATAAGCCATGACCAGGCCAATCTACGGCAATAATTTGATAATCTGTAAGTACTTGCTGCTCAGATAGCGCATTAACTAACGGTACGAAGCTGTCAGCATTATCTAACCAACCATGTAAAGCCAGTAAAACGGGTTTGTTACTAATTCCATATCGCTTTGCTGCTAAACGAATATGAGCCAACTGAAAATCGACATCTTCAAATTCTAATGCCGCATCAATTGGCTCATTCATCATTGTCTTCTTTATCAGTTATAGCGTGGTTATTTCGCTTTTTTAACAAATTTTAAAGTCATACGATCACTTTCACCAATCGCGAGATATTTGTCTTTGTCCTGATCTTCAAGGGCTAAACGTGGCGGTAATGTCCAAACACCTTTTGGATAATCTTTTGTATCCTTAGGGTTGGCATTCACTTCCGATGACGCCGCTAATGTAAAGCCGACTTTTTCAGCCAGTGCAATCATTTCAGCCTGATCCATATAGCCGCTATCAAATGACATACCAGGGTTTGCACGATGTTCAACCACACCAAAAACGCCACCATCTTTTAGTACATTAAAAGAAGCTGTAAAAGCATTTTCAAGTTGTTTCTGGCCAGCCCAATTATGTAAGTTACGGAATGTTAATACATAGTCAGCACTGTTATCTTCACCTAAAACAACAGATGCAGGTGGCTGAAAAGTCACCGTTTTAGCATTTCCTACAGCATCTTTGTTATCAGCTAACCAGCTTTGAAACTTTTTACCTGCTTTAGCGTAATATTGAGTGCGCTTAGTATCTTCTTTTGGATTGGTTTCAAAAATACCACCAATGTACTGACCTTTTTCTGCAAGGTAAGGTGCCAAGATTTCGGCATACCAACCGCCGCCAGGCCAAAGCTCAATAACGGTATCATCCGCTTGAACACCTAAAAAAGCTAAGGTTTCAGCAGGATGACGATATCCATCACGGGCTGAATTTTTTTCGCTTCTGAAGCTACTTGCTACAGCTTCTGCGAGTTGAGGGTTAACTTTAACAGCTTGTGCTTTGTCACTTGTTGAATGACCGTGCTCATGTGCAACCACATTTGTACTGATGGTCGATAGACCAATCGAACTTAAACCTAACATTGTGGTTAACAATAACGTACGTTTCATTGTCTTCTCCCTGAAGAAATTGTTTTAAAAAACAGCAACTGATACGGCAAAAATTGCTAAGTTGATCACTCTAAACTGTTTCTGGCTTTTTGTCGTCTACTCTTCGCCAACACATCCATAACATAGTGCAGCTAAACACTAACCAGATTATTACCCAAAGCCAAGCTGGTAGCCATGTTAACTGTGATAGCTTAGCCGCATCTCCTTGAGTTGATAAACCAAAAAGAATTGTCGGGCTCGCCATAGCATTAAGCACAATCATCAAACCCAGTGTTCGTAACAAACTGTTAAGCCATGCAAAATTATTAAATTTAAGCGGCATTAGAAACACAACGGCTAACGAAATTAAAATGAATATGGTTAATAAATCTCTCGCCCAGAAAATTAATGATGCGAGGACTGTTGTACCAAGAATGCCTAAGGTAAATTTAATGCCCGCTCGCCAAGTCGCCAATAAGAAGATGATATACCCCCACAGCGCAGCACCGAAATAGCCACTAAAAGTGATGAAAGGTGCAAAGCCACCTTGGGTAAAACATAAGCCCGCACCATTCGGAAATAGTTGAATTTGAGTGACAATGCCACCACTGGCTATAGCCGCTAATCCGTGGGAAATCTCATGAAAATAGCTTTCAAACCATTTAAAAGGAATACTGATAATAGGCAGTTTAGTAATCAGAAAAGCAATCAGTAGTTCAAAAAAGAAAAGCCCTTTAGAAGGAATAGCAGATAAGCGAGCAGGCTTAGGATCATGCATATAAATCAATACCCACCATTTGTTGAATTTGCTCTCGTTGAGCAGCATGTTGGTTTAATAAGTATTCTTTAATCGCACCTTCACTTCCTTGAACATGCTGTTGCTGTGATGCGTTAAAATGCGTTTGCTTGTCGTACTGCAGTTTTGCATCGACGGCATCGTTAATAACAGATTGCTCAACAAAGACAACGTGCGCATTAGTCGGTTCAACTGCCTTGGTCAAGGTTTCTTGTTTTGCCGCAGAAGTATGATTCACTTCAGAGACTTGGCGAGAACGAGTTAACCTATCAACTGTCGATTGTTGATTACTTACCGCTTGGTTATTTTGACTATTATTATCAGCAATCTTGTTTGTGTCAGTTCTTAATGTAAATGGATTATAAGAAGACAAAGGCTGAATTGATGATTGCACTGTATGAAGCAAATTGTCCTCCTATTTAACTAAACACATATTTAACCACACACATATTTAACCACACACATACTTAACTACATTATTAGAAAGCTAATATTAAACCTATACTTAGCTAATACTAAGCTAATAATAAGCCAAGAGTTAAACACAAACTCATCAAGCAAATAAAGCTAATCTATTATTCGCGCCCTGGTAATTTTTTCCAAGTCACCGTATCACGCAAATACACGGGAGCAAGCTCATCCACAGGAGTCGATAAACCTTGCTTATATCCCAATTGCGCAAGTGTTAACATCGCTTTGGCATCGGGTAATTTAATATCACTCATTTGTGTAGAATCAAGATTTGACAATAAATCAGGATATGCATCAAACCCTGTGCCACACAGTGTGATCGTTTGCTCAGTATCTAACAGTATATTTACTTGCTCTGGAGTAGATACATGTTCTTCGCCAACTAACGTTGCAATACCACCTGAATTAGTAAACTGTCCCCAGTATATTTCATTCATTCTTGCATCAATGGCTACAAATACTTGTTTAGCACTGTCAGCGTCAATAGCCATTTGTGCCATTGCTGCCAAAGTAGAAATACCGATAACAGGTATATCATG
This sequence comes from Shewanella sp. P1-14-1, assembly GCF_001401775.1. Classification (NCBI taxonomy): domain Bacteria; kingdom Pseudomonadati; phylum Pseudomonadota; class Gammaproteobacteria; order Alteromonadales; family Shewanellaceae; genus Shewanella; species Shewanella sp. P1-14-1. The sequence goes on from NZ_LKTL01000004.1 coordinate 24,288, forward strand.
TCCTAGTGCTAAGCCTTGAGTCATACTTGTACAGATTCGAATTCCAGTAAAACTACCTGGCCCACGCCCATATGCAATCAAGTTTACATCTGCAATCTTAATATTTGCTTCTTTCAATACTTCATCAACCATTGGCAATAAACGCTGGCTATGTTCTCTTGGTGCATTTGCTGAACGACAATGTAAATCTTGGTTATGCAACAGCGCTGCTGAGCAAGATTCTGTGCAAGTGTCTAATGCAAGTATTGTTAAATCTGAATCAATGTGAGCCATGTAAGACGTGTTAACCCTAGAGTAATTCGGTAAATAATGGTCGCTATAATAACTTATGGGATACTTTTTAAAAAGCGTAACGCAGTATCTAAATCACGAGTCCTGCTCATTGGCGGTAATGAATTGATGAATGCTTCGCCATAGGGTCTATTTACAATACGGTTGTCACACAGTATTAATACCCCTCTGTCTTTCTCGTCCCTAATAAGACGACCCACACCTTGCTTTAAGCTAATAACGGCTTGAGGTAATGATATAGACGTAAAAGGATCGTTATGACTTCTCTCAGCGTTTGCCGCTCTAGCGCGATATAACGTGTCATCAGGAGAAACAAAAGGCAATTTGTCGATGATTACGCAGCTAAGTAACCGCCCTCTTACATCGATACCTTCCCAAAAGCTACTTGTCCCCAGCAATACACCATTACCGAGTTGGCGAAATTTATTTAACAAGCTTTGCTTACTCGCCTGTCCTTGTACCAACAAAGGATAATTCACTTTACGTTGAAGCATTATCGCAACTTGCTGCAGCATATGATGACTGGTGAATAAAATAAAAGTCCGTCCTTGTGCTGCATTAATTGCTTGAGTACAGACATCCACGAGTTGATTAACATTAGCTTCAGTTTGACCTGACTTAGCAAGATGTCTTGGCACACAAAATAATGCTTGGTTTGGATAATCAAACGGACTATCTAAGATAATTTGCTTTGCTTTACCCAGCCCCAACTCGTCAGCAAAATGTTTAAGCTGTCGGTTCACTTGTAACGTTGCCGAGGTAAAAATCCATTGAGTTTGTTTATCAAACAATTGCTGACATTGCTTTGCGATATTAATCGGTGCAATTCTTAACATAGTAAATCGACCACTAGGTTCAACACTGTAAGCGGCATTTTGATCATTACATTCAAAGTAAAGTTGAAGCTGTGCAACGATTGAAGAGAGTTGACCTACTACATTATCTAGCGCTTCACTGCGACCAACATGTTCTGTTGTCACAGCAAGCAACGTCGTCAGTTCATTCAATAAATCCCAAGATTGTGTGGCTAAATCTTTATTTGAAATAACGTGGCGCCAATCTGTGACATCCCCCTCAAGCAATGCATTTTGCCAACGAGATAACTTCACTAATAGTCGTTGACTCAGCTGCTCCAATTGAATGCTGTCTCTTAGCTCTGTTCGATACACATCAATAATTTGATTTAGCACTCTGTCGATATCACGCGTCGCAATTTGTTGGCCAAAATAGTTAATGCAAACATCAGGAACCAAGTGAGCTTCATCAAAAATGACAACATCGGCTTCTGGTAATAATTCTGCAAATCCTGTGTCTTTTAGTAATCGGTCGGCAAAGAATAAATGATGATTAACCACAACAATTTTCGCATCTTGCGCTTTAATCTTGGCTTTACGACTAAAACAGGCATCGTAATAACTGCACTTTTTACCAGTGCAGCTTTCTTTGGTGCTGGTGACTGTGGCAATGGTGGCCGAATGTTCTGCTACTGAGGTTAAGTTACCAGTATCACCATCTTTGGTCATACTAGCCCATTGGTTTATCTTGATCAGCTCATCAACCACTTGCGGTGACATTTGACTTATTTTTTGTAAGTTCTTTTCCAACCTAAGTTGACATAAGTAATTACTGCGACCTTTTAGTAGCGCCGTTTTGGGCGCGACAGAAAACATGGTTAATAATAGTGGTAAGTCTTTGAAAAAAAGCTGTTCTTGCAGGTTTTTACTCCCTGTACTAATGATGACTTGCTTACCACTTAATAATGCAGGGATCAGATAAGCAAACGTTTTACCTACACCTGTTCCTGCTTCTAAAATTATATTGTGTTTATCACTGATGGCACTCGTCACAGCCAAAGCCATGTCGTACTGACTTTGCCTTGGACGATATTGATGAACACTTTTTGCTAAAGCGCCCTGAGGAGAAAAAGCCAAGTCGACTTCTTTGCGTAATTTGCTGCTCACTATGATGCTTAATCTTGCCTTTTTAGTGGGAAAAACAAATAACCGTACTCGGTCATCTATCAAGCTTTTCATTATCCAATGATTTACAACAGTAAACAATGAAATAAAGTTTCTTTAAGTTAAGGCTCATCATTGATGATTTCGACGATAAACATTGATTTATCTGAATTAAACACCTTACTTGTATATACAAACAGAGCAAAAATAAGCCTAAAAATCATACTGATATAAGATATATTTTTTATTTAGCAAAAAAATGCAAATAGTGTTTATTCTGTATTGCAAACAAAATTAAAAGGGGTTAGATTGTTTGTAATGAAATTACACAAGCTAATTTAATAGAGAATTTATTATGTTCATCCGAATCAATACAAACCATCATCATCACCATTTGCGGTAGCCTTCGGATGCTTACTGCCGGAGGACTATTTCCTTCAGGCGGTTGTAAAAACATACACAAACCCCTGAAAGAAATTTCAGGGGTTTTTTAGTTTTAGGCTTTAAATAATTGTTTTTATATCAAATTTAATAGGAATTACATCATGAGCGAAAATAACAGACTGCGTATTGCAATTCAAAAATCAGGTCGCCTTTCAAAAGAATCACAGAAATTACTTAAAAGTTGTGGCGTAAAGTTCAACGTAAACGAACAACGTTTAATTGTACACGCTGACAACATGCCTATCGATTTACTGCGTGTACGTGATGATGATATCCCTGGCTTGGTTATGGATGGTGTCGTTGATTTAGGTATTATTGGCGAGAATGTTCTTGAAGAAGAACAAATAGAACGTCAAACACTTGGTAAGCCAGCTGACTGTGTAAAATTACGTGAATTAGATTTCGGAGCATGTCGCCTTTCACTCGCTGTTCCAAATGAATTTAGCTATGAAGATGCAAGCTCACTAGAAGGTTTACGTATTGCGACTTCTTATCCAAACCTTCTACGTCGTTACATGCAACAAAAAGGCATTAACTATAGCGACTGTATGTTAAAAGGTTCGGTTGAAGTTGCCCCACGTGCAGGATTAGCTGACGGTATCTGTGATTTAGTTTCAACAGGTGCAACTCTTGAAGCGAATGGTTTATACGAAACAGATATCATCTATCAATCAATGGCATGCATTATTCAATCAGCTGAGGAGCAAGTACCAGCAAAACAAGCACTCATCGATAAAATCCTTTCGCGCATGAACGGCGTCGTACGAGCTCGAGAAAGCAAGTACATTCTACTGCACGCACCGAGAGAAACTCTTGATCAAATCGTTGCACTATTACCGGGTGCTGAAAACCCAACCGTATTACCACTCAATGATGATACTGATCGGGTCGCAATCCATGCCGTTAGCACTGAAGATTTATTCTGGGACACAATGGAAGAGTTAACCGCACTGGGTGCGAGTTCAATCCTTGTTATGCCTATCGAAAAAATGGCCGGTTAACTAACACATTTGTCGTAGTGGAGCTGCACATGCAAACACAGCAAACAATGCAAATTCTAGATTGGAATGAATTAAGTTCAACAGAGCAACAAACTGCGCTAAATCGCTCGCCATTAGTTGGTGACAATAGTGTTGAGCGTTCAGTTAGAGACATCATCAACACCGTTGTGGCTGATGGTGACAGCGCTTTAGTCAAATATAGTCGGCAATTCGATGGGGTTAGTATCGATTCCATTGCTATGTCTGATGATGATATCTCACTAGCTTGTACCAGAGTATCTGAAGAGGTTAAGTCTGCTGTTGCTAATGCAGTGAATAATATTGAAACGTTTCACCAAGCACAAACATTCCAAGCAATTGATGTAGAAACGCAACCCGGTGTTCGCTGTGAGCTTCGCTCTGAGCCAATTCAGAAAGTCGGTTTATACATACCTGGCGGCAGTGCGCCGCTAATTTCAACGGTAATGATGCTGGCTTTACCAGCTAAAATTGCAGGCTGTGAGCAACGTGTTTTAGTCAGTCCTCCACCAATAAATGACGCGATTGTTTATGCTGCAAAGGTCTGTGGCATCACAGAAATTTATCAGGTTGGTGGTGCACAAGCTATCGCTGCCCTCGCCTTTGGTACAGAATCGGTGCCAAGTGTTGATAAAATCTTCGGCCCCGGTAATCGCTTTGTCACTGAAGCTAAACGTTTAGTTTCACAAGATGGCCGCTGCAGCGTCGCAATTGATATGCCAGCTGGCCCATCGGAAGTGCTTGTCATTGCAGACGAACTCGCAAATCCAGCCTTCATCGCGGCTGATTTGTTATCCCAAGCAGAACACGGGCCTGATTCACAGGTTATGTTAGTCACAGATTCTGAATCAGTGGCTAATGAAGTCAACCGAGAGCTCAGTAAACAACTTAACGTCTTATCTCGACAAGATATAGCCGCACAAGCACTCAGTTGCAGCCGGTCTATCATTGTTGATGATATGGCTCAAGCAGCCATGGTATCTAACCTTTATGGTCCTGAGCACTTAATCATACAATCTGAAAAACCTCGTGATGTATTAACCAATATTCGAGCCGCAGGTAGTGTTTTTCTAGGGGCATATACGCCAGAATCAGTTGGCGATTACGCGAGTGGAACCAACCATGTATTACCAACTTACGGATATAGTCGCAGCGTTTCTAGTTTGTCATTAGCTGATTTTTCTCGCCGATTTACCGTACAAGAATTAACTCCACAAGGCTTACAAGGTCTTGGCGAAACAGTCATGGTACTAGCAGAAAATGAGTTACTTGATGCTCATAAAAATGCCGTAGCCATTCGCTTAAATAGCTTATAAAGAGTAAAGATAGATGACAAATAACAGTGAATCCTCATCAAAATCTGCGCTAACGTTAGCAGAATCGTTAGCTAGACCAGAGCTGTTAAGCCTTGTTCCCTATGAAAGTGCGAGACGCATTGGTGGTCGCGGCGATATTTGGATAAACGCCAATGAGTCGCCTTTTAATAATAGCGATTTAGATACATTAAATCGTTACCCTGAATGTCAGCCTGAGCCATTAATTAATGCTTACAGTCAATATGCTAAGGTGCCTGTTGAAAATATCGTTTCAACTCGTGGAGCTGATGAGGGGATTGAGCTACTTATTAGAACCTTCTGCACCCCAGGCGTTGATAAAATAGCTTGCTTTGGTCCGACTTACGGTATGTATGCGATCAGCGCACAAACATACAATGTAGGTGTCAACAATTTAAACCTAACTGATAGCTATCAACTCCCAGAAAATTATGCATCGCAAATTGATGGCGCAAAAGTCGTCTTTATTTGCAACCCCAATAATCCAACTGGCACGATTATTCAAAAGCAGGATATTACAGCGGCCGTTGAAACTATGCCAAATGCCATTGTGGTGGTTGATGAAGCATATATTGAGTTTTCTCCGCAATACTCAGTGGCTGACTTAGTGACTCAGTATCCTAACCTGGTCGTGTTAAGAACCCTTTCAAAAGCATTTGCATTAGCAGGAGCTCGCTGCGGTTTTTTAATGGCTAACAGCGATATTATCAGTTTAATTATGCGGGTTATTGCGCCTTACCCAGTGCCTCTTCCCGTTGCAGAATTAGCGCAAAAAGCACTGTCGATAACGGGTATTGAGTTAATGCAGCAGCAAGTTGCACAGCTCAGCACTCAAGGGCAGCGATTATCCAATGCGCTGCAACAAGCTGGCGCTAAAGTATTACCTGCCCACGGCAATTTTGTATTAGCTGAGTTTACTCAACCTGATACGGTCAGTAACGCTTTGCAGCAAGCAGGGATAGTTGCACGGGCTTATAAAGACCCACGTTTACAAAGTCGAATTCGATTTAGTGTTAGCCATGCATCTGACACAGACAGACTTATCGATGCAATCAACAGCCTAAACTCACCCGTTTGATAGATATTACCCAATTTAAAGAATAAAAATATTTTGAAGGAAAAGAGATGAAACAAAACATTTTATTTATCGACAGAGATGGCACCTTAGTTGAGGAACCAGCAATTGATAAGCAGTTAGATAGACTTGATAAGCTAGTGTTTGAACCACAAGTCATTCCTTCTTTACTGAAACTACAAAAAGCGGGTTACCGTTTAGTGATGGTGTCCAACCAAGATGGTTTAGGCACAGATTCATTCCCACAAGCAGACTTTGACGCACCGCACAATATGATGATGCAAATCTTTGAAAGCCAAGGTGTCAAATTTGATGATGTCGTCATTTGCCCACACTTTGACGCTGATAATTGCAGTTGTCGTAAGCCTAAATTAGGCTTGGTCAAAGAGTACTTAACACAAGGTAAAGTCGATTTTATGACCTCGGCGGTTATTGGCGATCGTTATACTGATGTAGAACTTGCAAGTGCTATGGGGATCCGTAGTTTTCAATATCAACGTGAAACACTCGATTGGGCTGCCATTACAGATGCAATCTTAAATCAAGGCCGTATCAGTGAAGTTGTTCGCACAACAAAAGAGACGGATATTAAAGTTAATATTAACCTTGATGATACTAGCAAAGGCAAAATTGATACAGGTATTGGCTTTTTTGACCACATGCTAGATCAAATTCAAACTCACGGAAATTTCAGAATGGATGTGACTGTTGATGGCGATTTAGAAATAGACGATCACCACAGCGTTGAAGATACCGCCTTAGCCATAGGCGACGCATTACGCCATGCACTAGGCGATAAACGTGGTATTGCCCGTTTCGGCTTCAGTCTGCCTATGGATGAAGCAAATGGAGAGTGTTTAATGGATATTTCTGGTCGTCCATTTATTAAATTCAATGCTCAGTTCGATCGTGAAATGGTCGGTGAAATGGCCACTGAAATGGTGCCACACTTTTTCCGCTCATTTGCCGATGGCCTGCGTTGTACATTACACATCAGCACCGATGGCGATAATGATCACCACAAAGTTGAAGCGCTATTCAAAGTTTTAGGCCGCACGTTACGCCAAGCAGTAAAAGTCGAAGGTGATTTGCTGCCTTCAAGTAAAGGTGTACTGTAAGGAGCGCAATTCATGTCAGATAACAACACAACCGTCATTCTTGATACTGGCTGTGCAAACCTAAGCTCGGTACGATTTGCATTTGAGCGCCTAAACGCTGATGTCATTGTATCTGCTGACCATCAAGTGATTAAGTCCGCCGCAAGAGTCGTTTTGCCTGGTGTCGGCACTGCTGGCGCGGCGATGGATGCGCTTGTGAGCCGCGATCTAGTGTCCATTATTAACAACCTAACCCAACCTGTCATGGGGGTATGTTTAGGGATGCAAATGCTCACGGAGAAATCCAATGAGCACGGTGGGCGCACAGAACAAGACATAACCTGCTTGGGATTAATTCCTACTCAAATTAATGAATTAGACAGCCAAGGCTTGCCATTACCACACATGGGCTGGAACCAAATAACAGTATCTGACCATCCGTTGTTTAAAGGGATTGAAGACGGTAGTTATGTGTATTTTGTCCATAGCTTTAAGGCGCCACTCAGTCAGTACACCATCGCATCATCACAATACGGTGAAGCATTTAGTGCCGCCATCGCAAAAGATAACTTTTTTGGTGTGCAATTTCACCCAGAAAAAAGTGCAGCAATAGGCTCGCAGATATTACAAAATTTCCTAAATATGGGGAACCAAACATGATCATTCCAGCAATTGATTTAATCGACGGCCAAGTGGTGCGTTTATATCAAGGCGACTACCAACAAAAAACGACTTTTGATTTAAGTCCATTAGCTCAACTTCAGTCTTATGAATCCCAAGGAGCTAAGCTACTTCATATCGTAGATTTAACAGGTGCTAAGGATCCCGAAAAGCGCCAAATAGCATTGATTTCACAATTGGTTGCAGGCTTAAACACCGATATCCAAGTCGGCGGCGGGATCCGTAGTGAACAGCAAGTAAAAGAGTTATTAGATAGTGGCGTTAAACGTGTCGTCATTGGTTCATTAGCAGTCAAAGAGCCCGAATTGGTCAAAAGCTGGTTTGTAAAATACGGCAGTGATGCCATTTGTTTAGCGTTAGATGTCAATATTAACGAGCAAGGCGAAAAAATTGTCGCAGTGTCAGGCTGGCAAACTGGCGGTGGTAAGTCGTTAGAATCATTAGTGTCAGAATACAGCACAGTTGGACTTAAACATGCATTGGTCACCGATATTAGCCGTGATGGTACTTTACAAGGCGCTAATACAGTTCTTTATGCTGAGCTTGCAAGTAAATACCCAAACATTACTTGGCAAGCCTCTGGCGGTATAGCAAGCCTTGATGATGTCGCGGCGGTAAGAGACAGTAACGCCAATGGTATTATCATTGGTAAAGCATTACTGATAAATAATTTTACCGTTGAGGAGGCAATCACATGTTGGCCAAACGCCTAGTCCCCTGCCTCGATGTTCGTGATGGACAAGTCGTAAAAGGGGTTCAATTTCGTAACCATGAAATCATTGGTGATATTGAACCATTAGCAGCAAGATATGCGGCAGAAGGTGCTGATGAGTTAGTGTTTTATGATATTACCGCCAGTGCCCATGATAGAGTGATTGATAAGTCTTGGGTAAGTCGAGTCGCAGCGCAAATCGATATTCCTTTTTGCGTCGCTGGTGGAATTAAAACCATCGAACAAGCACGACAAATGTTAGCTTACGGTGCCGATAAAATTTCAATTAACTCACCAGCACTCAGCGACCCGAGTTTGATTTCACGATTACAGGATGAATTTGGCCGCCAATGCATCGTGATTGGTATTGACTCATTCTATGATGACGAATCAGATAGCTACAAAGTAAAGCAATTTACTGGTGACGAAGCTGCAACTAAAGATACGCAATGGTTTACTCAAGATTGGGTTGAAGAAGTTCAAACTAGAGGTTGTGGCGAAATTGTACTGAACGTCATGAACCAAGATGGCGTGAGAGGCGGTTATGATATTAAACAGCTCAGTATGGTAAGAGCAATTTGTGATGTCCCATTAATTGCTTCTGGCGGTGCAGGCACAATGGCACATTTCAAGGAAGTGTTTCAGCAAGCGAATGTTGATGCTGCCCTAGCAGCCAGTGTGTTTCATAAGGGAATTATCGATATCGCTGAATTAAAGCAATATTTAGCCAATGAAAACATTGCGATTCGTATTTAACAGGCAAAGAAACTGAATAAGAAGTGAAACTGAATTATGACATTATCTGCAACTGTGACATTTGATACCTCAGCACTAGCATGGGATAAACAAAACGATTTATTACCAGCCGTGGTTCAAAACCACTTAACCGGTAAGGTGCTTATGCTGGGTTATATGAATAAAGCGGCATTAGAACATACCTTAGAAACAGGCAAAGTAACTTTTTTCAGTCGCTCAAAACAACGCCTATGGACTAAAGGTGAAACGTCAGGCAACACATTAGATTTAGTTGCCATTGATAAAGACTGTGACAATGACAGTTTACTGGTTCAGGTTATTCCAAATGGCCCTACCTGCCACACAGGAACTGAAAGCTGCTGGCCTAACGGCAATGCTCACAGCTTCATTGACAACCTCACCAATGTGATCATTTCTCGAAAAGGCCAAAGCGCAGATTCAAGCTACACGGCATCGCTTTTTGAACGTGGTACAAAAAGAATTGCACAAAAAGTTGGCGAAGAAGGATTAGAAACGGCGCTTGCTGCTGCAACACATGATAAAGAAGAGTTAATTAATGAAGCTTCGGATCTTATGTATCACTTAATTGTGCTACTTGAAGATCAACAATTATCCATGGCTGACGTTAATCAAAACCTAATGCAACGTCATTTAAACAGTCAATAGCGTTAATCTAAACCGACTATTTAAGCACATAGCATCCAATAAAAAAGGCACCGACTCGGTGCCTTTAATTTTTTACAAAAACTGATATCTATTTGATTACGCTTGGTCTTGCCAAAGCTTTTCATCATTTTGCATGTTATATAGGCTCTCAGCGCGAGACACCAATAAGTTAGCAAATTTAAGTTGGGTCTCATCGCGAGTTGCGCCAGACTTATGTAAGTTTTCAGCTTTAATTTGCCACATCATTGAAAAGTGACGAATCGCCTCACGCGCAGTACCAGCAACTTTTACATCGACATAGTCAGAAGGTAAATCGCCTGACATTACCCAAAAAGTTTGCTTGGTAGGTTGTTTCGATTCCATTTTCCAAATTGCTAAATATGGCACTAAATAGCGGCTTTCATCAGCAAGGACTTTTGACGGGATAACGCCTTTTTCGGCAAGGAATCGATTGGCTTTTTGAAATTGTGCTTGGACCCATTGTTGTCTTAATACTTCTGGATCTTGTTGTTCTGTTTTAGGCTCAGCCACTGATTCAGTCATTCTTTCTTCCTATTTTATTGTTATATGTCGTCATCATAACACTTACATCTTTATATCAATTTGTGTGACAAATGCAACGAAACGCAAAAAAAGTTTACGTTTACGTAAAGTGGCAAGCTAAATTGCCACGTAGATCACAAAATTATATGAATCTAACTTTGTTGAGAGTATCGCTAAATGCTATCGTTCTGCAATAAATAATAACAAGCAGTCGTTATTCACTTTTATTCTGACGACTATTTAATCGCACAGCGGAGATCACAAGTGGCTCTATTTAATCATGTATCGTTTGATGACCACGAACAAGTCGTATTTTGTCACGACAAAGAAAGTGGCTTAAAAGCAATTATCGCTATCCATAATACTAACCTAGGCCCTGCAGTGGGCGGTTGTCGTATGTGGAATTATGACTCAGACGACGAGGCAATCAATGACGTGTTGCGTCTATCTCGTGGAATGACTTATAAAAACGCACTTGCTGGTTTAACAATGGGTGGCGGCAAGTCAGTGATTATCGCAGACCCTAAAACTACCGATCGTGAAGCCTTATTCCGCTCATTTGGTCGTTTTATTCACACTTTAGGTGGTAAGTACTACTCTGCTGAAGATGTGGGTACTACCACAGCTGATATTATGATTGCTCATGAAGAAACACCCTATATGGCTGGTCTTGAGGGCAAAAGTGGTGATCCATCTCCATTCACTGCTTTAGGTACGTATTTAGGTATTAAAGCCGCGGTAAAACATCAGCGTGGTCTAGATAGCTTAAAAGGCTTAAAAATTTCGGTTCAAGGCGTTGGACATGTTGGTTATTACTTATGTAAGCACCTTCATGAAGATGGCGCTGAACTGATCGTGACTGACATCCATCAAGCTTCTTTAGACCGTGTGGCCACGGAATTTGGCGCTACAGTTGTTGCACCACAAGATATCTATACCCAAGATGTTGATGTTTACGCACCATGTGCACTTGGCGCAACAATCAACGACACGACTATCCCGTTGCTTAAAGCAACAATTGTTGCGGGTTGTGCAAATAACCAGTTAGCTGAAGTTCGCCACGGTGAAGTATTAAAAGAGCTAGGCATTTTGTATGCACCTGATTATGTCATCAATGCTGGCGGTATCATCAATGTTTCTTTCGAAAGTGACTATGATGTAGCTAAAGCCACTGCCAAAGTCGAAGAAATTTATAACACGTTAATCAAAATCTTCGAGCAAGCCGAAAAAGACAACCGCACCACCGGTGATGTTGCTGACGAAATGGCGCGTGAGATCATTAACGCCGCTAAATAATTAACGCACTCATTTTATAAGCCTATTTTTTATAAAATGAGTTACGGTTATGACCTCACTAAAGGGAGCCATCAGGCTCCTTTTTTATTGGAATTGAATCGCTAGTAATCCAGCGTTAACTTTGCTTTAGTTTCTTATATTAGTTTCTTATATTAGTTTCTTATATTAGTTTCTTATATTAGTTTCTTATATTAGTTTTTTATATTAGATACTTATATTAGTTACCTATATTCGTTTACTGCCAATGACCAAATTTTGGCTCTTATTGTCTCTTAGAGCCTTACTAAATCTTATCCAAAGTAGCATTGCCTTGCTTAGCCTTGCATTCATTTAACTCGGCTCCGTTCACTGTAAATTGTCATCCCTTTGACATATTGGCGTCATCTTGAGTTCAAAAACCGCTCCTATGCTAGTTTAGACATTCATCGTTGAGCGATATATCAATGACTCAAAATGCTAAAGATAAGACCGGTTTACATGAACTTACATCTAATCCCACTTCTCACTTCTGCCCTTTTGAACATGCGATTACAACCAGCAATTCCCCTAAATCTAGTGGCAAAGTAAAACAAACTTTCAATGCTTTATGGATTTCAGATGTTCACCTAGGCAGTGTCGATTGCAAAGCAGAATATTTATTGGATCTGCTTAATCAAACTCACACTAATAAGCTTTATTTAGTTGGCGACATCATTGATATCTGGGCACTAAAACGTAAAGTTTATTGGCCTGAAAGTCATAACCTAGTCCTACAAAAGTTAATCCAACTGGCGCAAAGCGGTATCGAAATCAAGTTTATACCAGGCAACCATGATGAAGGGTTTAAAGCTTATAGTAATTTCCAAATATGGGGCATTACGATCACCCGCCAATATATACATGAATGCATAACTGGCGATAAAATTTTAATGTTACATGGCGATCAATTTGATTCAGAAGTGTGTATAAGTCGCACCTACGCCAAACTTGGCGATCACTTATATGATGTTTTGTTATTACTCAATCGTAAATTACAACGTATTAGACACAGCTTAGGCTTTTCGTATTGGTCTTTAGCCAGTTACGTGAAACTCCGAGTCAATAAAGCACAACATGCCATCAGCATGTATCGAGATGCGGTATTGCGCTACGCACAAACACAGCAAGTACAAGCAGTGGTTTGCGGTCATATTCACCAACCAGAATTATCCCAACACAAGAATATCATTTATGCCAACGACGGTGACTGGGTCGAAAATTGTACGCTGATTGCTGAAACCCACAGTGGTGAATTACAGCTGCTTCGCTGGAGTGATGAAGCGTGCACGACCAAAGTCATCAATCAAATCACATTGAGTGAAGCCACTGCTACTCCAATGAAGCAAAAAGTCGCTTAGCACTGACTATTCACTTCTTATAACAATAAAGGCTATGGACATGATTTTTACAGTAGATAATGTGGTAGAAAAAAACTTACCCAAAATCCACCAAACACCTTGGTTAGCAACACCAACAAAAGCCATGTTGCGTTATTTATTAAACGAAAAACAATGTAATGAGATCGCGGCAGAATCCGCTTATTTGAAAGGGGTAGATTTTGTCGAGCATGTACTAGATTGTTTTGATTTCAATTACTCAGTGCCTAGTAATGAAATTGAAAATATTCCCATCGAAGGCAGAGTGGTTATTTATGCCAATCACCCTATTGGTTCCCTTGATGCACTCGCTCTCATCAAACTTATTAGCCAAGTTCGACCTGATATCAAAGTCGTCGCGAATGAACTGCTGATGGCACTTGAACCACTACACTCACTGCTGCTTCCCGTGAATAACATGTCCGGTGGTACCCCAAGACAGCACTTAGAAAATATTCACTTGCACCTAAAAAATGAAGGCGCTGTATTAATTTTTCCTTCAGGAGAAGTATCAAGACTCAGACCCTCAGGTGTCACTGATTTAAAGTGGCATTCTGGCTTTTTAAAAATGGCCAACTCCTGCAATGCTCCGTTACTGCCAATGTTTGTTGATGCTAAAAACTCACTTTCATTCTATGGCGCTTCAATGATTTATAAGCCACTCGCAAGTTTATTGCTCGTCAAAGAAATGTTTAAACAGCAAAAGCGCACCATGCCAGTACGAATTGGACAGTTAATTCCTAAAGAAGCTATTACTGGCCATGATTTTAATGTCAAAACCAAGGTTCAGTTACTTAAGAATCACCTTTATCGAATTGGAAAGAATCGTCGGCCATTATTTGCTACACAAAAAGCCATTGCCCATCCAGAATCACGAAGCGAACTGCAATCAGCTTTGCAACAATGTGAGATGCTCGGTGAGACTAATGACAATAAACAAATCTTTTTATATCAGCACCAAGGCTGCAATCCAATCATGCGAGAAATTGGCCGATTAAGAGAAATCGCATTTCGTGCCGTGGGGGAAGGTAGCGGCAACAGGCGAGATAACGATCAATATGATCCTTATTATCAGCACCTGGTGTTATGGGATAAGGATGATTTAGAAATTGTAGGATCATATCGTTTTGCAAGTGCTAAGTGGGTTCACGAGCATCAAGGTAAAACGGCCTTATATAGCCAATCATTGTTTCAATATAACGATGAGTTTGCCCCCTACTTTGAAAATGGCTTAGAGCTTGGCCGTAGCTTCGTGCAGCCAAAGTACTGGGGAAAACGAAGCCTAGACTACCTATGGCTTGGTATTGGCGCTTATTTAGCTAAGAATCCACAATTTCGCTATTTATTTGGTCCTGTGTCTATTAGTGACCAAATCCCCGAACAAGCGAAAGAAATGCTTGTCCATTTCTATCAGAAGCAATTCAGTAACCCTGAGGTGTTAGCAATCTCTAATTGCCCTTACCGCTTTACCCAAGATAAACGCCAACAACTCGATGCACTTTATTCCGCTGACGATTACGCATCTAATTTCAAAGTGTTAAAACACACAATGGCGAATATGGGGGCGGCAGTACCGCCACTGTTTAAACAATATGGCGAATTGTGCGAACAAAATGGCGTATCGTTTCTCGACTTTGGTATCGATACTGATTTTGGCAACTGTATTGATGGACTGGTACTTGTTGATGTGCATGCGCTGAAACCTAAAAAGCAGCAACGATACATTAATTACCACTTAACTAAACCATAAAATAACTGTTGAAATAAGCAATGAACTAATCAGTCACGATGCATGACTCAATTATTCATCATTTGTCGGCTTTTCAATTGTCTGATATAAATAGATTAATTGAAAAGGAGAACAAGATGGTTACTGTTGAGCAAATAATGAGCCACAGAGTAGTCACCGTTGAAATGGATGATCGGTTAGCCACGGCTAAAGATATTTTTGACAATGTACCCTTTCATCACCTTGTGGTGTTAGATGAACATAATCAAGTCTCCGGTATCTTGGCGCGTGCCGATCTGGTTAATGCTATCAGTCCAAATCTTGGCACGGCCGCGGAACTAACTCGAGATATTGAAACACTACAAAAACGTGTCCATCAAGTGATGGCTCACCACCCTATCACTATTCCTCCAGAGTTGGATGTTAACAGTGCTTCAGAACTTATCTTATCTAAAGGGATCACCTGCTTGCCTGTATTAGTGGATAAGGAAATTGTCGGTATTGTGAGTTGGCGTGATCTACTTGCTCATTATTGTGGTTTAGAGCCCCTGAATGGCGAGCAACCGTAACCAACTGTTTTATATATAAATAAAACCATATAGTTAATGGCAAAAACTATTTTATGCGTTTCTGTCTAACAATTGCTTGCCCCCAAAATAAAATAAAAAATTTTCTTCAATCTCAACAATCACATACTAATCCATTCAAAAAAACTTCATTTATCTTGGTGGAAAACGTCACATTTGTCTGCTTATCTTAAGGTAGGTTTACACGCCAAGGAGAGATTAATGACAAGTTTTAAATATCATTTAAATCATGAAAAAATCGAATTGCTTGCCAGTGATTGGTTTGGATTAGAGCGTGTTTTAGTTAATGATCAGCTTGTATCAAGTAAAATCAACTTTAGCCAAAGAAGTACTCACCGTATTGAGCTTAAAAATGGCAAACCTTGCCAACTTCAGTTACTCATTGACCCACAAACAGAGCAATTAACCTGTCGTTTATACAAACAAAACCAGCTAATTGGGAGTTTAAAACAAGGTAAACAAAGCTTATTGAGCAGTAAGAAAGTATTTGAAGCCAGTGTCATGGTTACGTTTATGAGTGTTTTAGGTCTTTATTGGTTTAGTTAACGGTACCGAATTTACATTGAAGATACACATTAAAAAAGGCTGCGATAAGCAGCCTTAGTGTAGCGATTATATTTGTTTTACTGTTTTTTAGTCGCATAAACTGACAGCGTTTTCTGAAATACACATCAACTGGCTTGTTTGATAGTTTCCACTTCCAGCGGTTACCGTAGTAATATTAAGTTGTTGGCCATCACTATTATCTTTAAGGACTTCTACCGATAAAATTGTGCCATCTCTAGGAATAATTATCCCATCAGCAAAATCACCTACATCCAAGTTTTTATATAGCTTAATGCTTATGGTACCAATAGAACGTGGCTCGATACGGCCTTCAGCAATCACCACACTTTGCTGGTTAGAAAAAGAAAATGCTTTAACATAAGTGCCACCATTTGATGTAGTTAACTCGTGTACTTCGTGGGCATTAACCATAGTTGCGCTGCCATACAACAAAGGCGCAATCATCAAAAACGACAGCATATTGTTTACACGAGAAGTCTTTTTCATATTTTTCATTATTAGCCCTTCCTATCCATGATGCTTAAAAGTACATCAAGTTAACTATCAACAAAACCTTAGCTTAAGCATTGTTCATATTATTACAGTTCGCGAATTTTAAGCATTAAAAAGGCTGCCATATGGCAGCCTTAATCACGAGCGTCAGTGGCAATAGTCTTTAAAAGACTCTTGCAACCAAGCCTTTAAGGTAAAATCCTTCTGGAAATGCACTACCAATAGGATGATCACTTGCTTGGCTCAATCTATCAATAAATTGAACGTCACGCTTTGCATCAAGCGCCGCATCAGCAACCACTTTTTGGAATAAATCAGCGGCCATTAACCCTGAACAAGAGAACGTTAGTAATGTTCCACCCGGATTTAATAACTGCATCGCAATCATATTGATGTCTTTGTAACCACGGCAAGCACCATTCAGTTGTGCTTTATTGTCAGCAAACTTAGGTGGGTCTAGCACAATGACATCAAAGGTTTTACCTTCATCACGATACTGGCGCAGTAACTTAAACACATCAGCTTCATGGTAATTAACGTGATCATCATTAAAGCCGTTTATTTCCATATTTAATCGCGCGGTATCTAACGCAAGTTTAGAGACATCGACATTTTCAATGTTCGCTGCGCCGCCTTTTGCAGCATACAAACCGAAGGTACCTGTATAGCAAAAGCAATTAAGCACGGACTTATTTTTTACGAAGCGTGCTGCAATAGCGCGGTTATCACGTTGATCTAAATAAAAACCCGTTTTATGCCCTTTTGTCACATCAACAGAAATTTTTATACCATTTTCTTCAATTACCACTGGCATTACTGGTAATTCACCGTGCAATAAACCGGTGACAGGCTTTAAACCTTCTTTCTTACGAGAGTCGACATCAGAACGCTCGTAAATGGCACAATCAGGATAGAGTTCTGCTAATACCTCAACTAAAGTATCACGCCAGTAATCAGCCCCTGTGCTCAGTAATTGACAGACTAAAACATTCGCGTACTTATCAATGGTAATACCCGGTAAGCCATCTGATTCCGCAGCAATAAGACGATAGCCGGTAAGGCCTTGTTCTTCAATTAATGCATCACGCCCCAATTGAGCACGCTGAATACGACGAACAAAAAAGTCTTTATCGATTTGTTCTTCTTTATCAAACGTCCAAACACGCACTTGAATTTGTGATTCAGGTGACCAAGCACCACGGCCTAACCAATGACCATCATGAGCGACAACATCAACGGTTTCACCTGCTTGTGGTTTACCTTTTATGTTATGTATACCACTTGCAAATACCCAAGGGTGCTTACGTTCAAGTGATTTTTCACGCTTAGGTCTAAGCTTGATTCTGATTGCCATGATGGTGCCTTTTTAAAATTGGGATAAGGATAATAAGGATCCTGTATAGGGAACGCAAGTTAGAATCTAAAAATTATAGCTTGAAATTGAATGTCATACACTCGAGGCAACTCATCGAAAATCAGTAACATCAACTTGCAGTTAACTAAAATCCAAATCAAATGGTTATTATAACGTGGTGGGTAATTAAATATAAAAATGCTACTCATAATTGACTAGCATTCTAAAGAAATATTTCACAGAGTTAACTATCTCAAACAGTTAAATAATTAAGGATGATATGTAAATAACCTTATAAGCAATATTTTATTAAAATCAATGACTATTGTTTTAATAATAGTAAAGTAAATAACTGTGATTGACTCAATAATGTAATATCTTGAGGCTCGCCATCAACTGACAAAGATAGCACTGGATTTTGTAAAAAGTCTTTTGCATCATCAGCTGAATACAACTCAGGTAAATCTAGATGATACTGCTCATTACCTTCGACATTTAGCTTAAGATAAAGTGGTTCAGACTTAACCCAATGCCCTGAGTCATCGGCGTTATCTTGAAACAGATCGCTATAGCTCACTTCAATTAATTGCTCCCCAGGGATAAGATCCACTTCACGCTGAAATTCGATAACAACACCATTCACACTATCAACATCTAAATCATCATGAAACGTAATGCTTGATGACTGAGCCGTAAAACTGGTTAGCATAAAACTAAAAGCGGTCAAAATCATTATTTTGGTATTCATATTTCACTCCAATTAATATCTTCTTATTCCACTTGGCACAAAACACTGCACCGGTTAAATAAAGAGACCTTAAAATGAAAATTAAAATTTCATTTTTTAGAATTATTTTATAAATCTATAAAATATGAGGAAAACGATATTATAAAAACCATCTATCTATATGAGTAAAAATCAAAAAATATTTTTTTATTTTTTTAAAATTTAATTCTAATCCAGTATTCTTTGATTTAATGCAAAGAAATCAACAAGCTTTAACACTAAGGTTACCTAGGTAACAAATATTCAAGATTGATAGAGGTAAGTTGTTGATGTTAAGTAATCACACGACAGCAGGTTCACGTGTAGCAGGTTCGAAATCAGATGAGTAAGTCATACAAAAGAAGAGTAACTTGCATTCATTGTGACGCAGAAATTGTGGATTTTTCATCCATGTGTCATTGCAAAAAACGTCATATCATGTTTTCCAAACTGACTATTACCATACTGGGCACATTGAGTGTACTCATGGCTATTACCACAAGCCTTTTTTGGCTTGATGTAATTTGCCATCCTTTTAGTTTTCCTGAGCACAACTCAATCACTTATGTATTAGCAGCAGGCTGTTTTTTGGTTAGTTGGTACTGCAGTCTTAAATGGTGTAAAGACACAATTAAAACGGCCAAAAAATCGTCTTAAACTAACAGTGAAGTCTGCCTTATAAAACGTTTCATCTACTGATTAAAATGTGTTTTAGATAAGCTCATTTGACTAATTTGTTTATCAAAATACACCTTTAAAAAATCGAGTAATAAACGCAATTTTTTTGAATCAGCCGCCCCAGGCGGGAATACACCATAAATATTAATATCGGATAAATGGTAATCATCGAGCACGGTTTCAAGGGTTCCTTGCTTAACCTTAGGCCAAGCATCATAAGTCGGCACCCTTCCTATACCATGTCCTCCTTCAATAAAGGCTGTTCGTGCTGAAGCATTATTTGTGGTTATCGAGCCTTTCATTTCAATGCTGAACGATCGAGCACCTTTCTTCAGCTCCAACACTTTTTTAAGAGGTTTATAGATAACCCAATCATGTGAGCTAAGATCAGCCGGCGAACTCGGGCGTCCGTTACGATCAAAGTAATCAGGAGAACCGCACAAACAAGTCGTTAATACACAGAGTTTTGTAGCTTGTAAACTTGAATCAACTAATGGCGCACCTCTAATCGCTAAATCAAACCCTTGATTTATGATATTGACAATTTCATCAGTCAACATGACATCAAGTTCAATTTTGGGGTACAGCACTTTAAATTCATTCAAGGCTGGCACTATGGTTTCAAGCCCAGCATTAACCGGACAAGTAATACGAATTAGCCCTACGGGCTCACTTTTCATATTTTCAATTTGTCGATTCGCATTAAAAGCTTGCTCAGCAATCACTTTACATGACTGATAATAGGCTTTGCCCTCTTCGGTTAGGCTGATGCTTCTTGTTGAGCGGTTAAGTAACTTTACTGATAAATGCGCTTCAAGCTTTTTTAAATGATAGCTCACCACAGCACGAGATAAGCCGATGTGCTTTGCCGCGCCACTCAAGCTACCTTGCTCCACTACTTGTGAAAAAACCACCATGCTCTTTAACTGTTCAAACGATACGTTCACTTAACAATACTCCGCTTAAAACTTTCCGACTATTGTATCAATTAATTAAACAATGAAGTCAAAAATATCTGCATTGTACGAATCTAAATGTATTTCTATACTGTGTTGCATTATTCAGAGCCTCATTACACAAACTTGTTTAAGGGAATATCATGACTCAAGCAACACAAACCACCAAAAAAGTATTAATGGTGCTAACTTCACATGACAAGTTAGGCGATACAGGTGAAAAAACCGGATTTTGGATTGAAGAGTTTGCAGCACCTTATTATGTATTTGCCGATGCTGGCTATGAAGTCGTTTTAGCCTCTCCTCTTGGTGGACAACCGCCTATTGATCCCAAAAGTGAATTAGCTGATTTTCAAACAGAGGACACTCACCGTTTTGACAACGACGAGCAGCTTAAATCATTGCTGGCTAACACTCATGTATTATCTAGCATAAATCCAGCAGAGTTTGATGGCGTATTTTATCCGGGCGGACATGGGCCATTATGGGATTTAGCTGACAATGCAGATTCAATCTCACTGATTAACCAATTTGTGGTTCAAAATAAGCCTATCGCAGCAGTTTGCCACGCCACAGCAGTGTTATTAAATGTCAAAGACCAAAACGGTAAGCATATTGTCGCTGATAAAGCCGTAACAGGCTTCACGAACTCAGAAGAAGACGCTGTCCAATTAACGGATATTGTGCCATTTTTATTAGAAGATGAACTTATCGCCCGTGGCGCTGATTACCAAAAAGCGGCAGATTGGCATGCTTTCTCTGTACAAGATGGCTTACTCATTACAGGTCAAAATCCTGCTAGCTCATCATTAACAGCACAAAAGTTGATTAGCCAGCTCAATGCATAACAGTCAATTAGTCTTGATCCCCACTGTGTAACACAGTGCATCACTTTATTATCAGGAACGACACATGTTAAATTTTTCTTTTCAAAACAATACAAAAATTTTATTTGGTGAAAACCAAATCAGCGCAATCAGCCAAGAAATCCCAGCAGATGCCAAAGTATTAATGGTTTATGGTGGCGGGTCGATTAAGTCAAATGGCGTATACCAACAAGTCACCGAAGCACTTAAAGACCATACTTGGTTTGAGTTCTCTGGTGTTGAGCCTAACCCGCAATACGATACGTTAATGAAAGCGCAAGCCATCATTGAAGCGGAAAATATTGATTACCTCCTAGCAGTAGGCGGTGGTTCAGTCGTTGATGGCGTTAAATTTATAGCCGCTGCTGCAAAATTTGAAGGCCAAGATCCTTGGGATATCGTTGCAAAAGGTGCAAGTGTTAAACAAGCACTGCCAATCGGTGCAGTCTTAACACTGCCAGCGACAGGTTCAGAGTCTAATGGCGGCTCCGTTATTACTCGTGATGGTAATAAACTGCCATTTGGTAGTCCATTAGTCAGACCATTATTTGCTGTACTCGATCCTTCTGTGACGCTATCACTGTCAGATCGACAAATTAGTAATGGGGTTATTGATGCTTACATTCATATTATGGAGCAATACTTAACTTACAGCGTCAACGGTAAAGTACAAGACAGATTCAGTGAAGGTTTACTGCAAACCTTAATTGAAGAAGGCCCTAAAGCTCTCGCTGCCGATACAAAACAAGATCTAGAAGTCAGAGCTAATATCATGTGGTCAGCCACCATGGCACTTAATGGCTTAATTGGTGCCGGCGTACCACAAGATTGGTCGACTCACATGATTGGTCATGAATTAACAGCCAGCCACGGTATTGATCATGCACGAACTTTATCAATCGTGTTACCTGCAGTAATGAAAGTGCGCCGAGTACAAAAACATGACAAGCTAGTTCAATATGCTGAACGTGTATTTGGCATCACTACAGGCACTGATGAGCAAAAAATTGATCAAGCGATTCTTGCAACAGAAGCGTTCTTTAAACGAATGCAAGTGCCAATTCGTTTAGGAGATATTGATTTAGGTACAGATCAAGTCGATGTAATGGTTAATGCCCTTGAAAAACACGGTATGACAAAACTAGGTGAACATGGTGATATTGATTTAACTGTCAGCCGAGAAATACTAACGACAGCGTTATAAATGATTTAACTTAATTGAACACAGATTTTTACTCTGTTGTGACTAAAAGCTAGCATCTTGCTAGCTTTTGTTTTTTATACTGTTTTAATATTTTAATCGCCACTGAAAGAAGTGTGATCTAGTGTTGAAATTTTCAATTAATTCATCAAATGTGGAATATTGATGAATTTAAATAGTAAACGAAAGACTCAGGTTGGCTTACTATATTCTACACTTGAAGAATTATTCATACATTAGTGCTTACCGATGCCCATTCTTAAAAAAACTGCTGGTAGACCGTTAATGCAGGTCGATAATCGCAATGCATTAATCGAAGCTGCTCGCGTACTCTTTGTTGAAAGTGATTACGACAAAGTATCTGTACGTGCGATTGCACAGCAAGCGAATGTTGACGCCAGTCTGATCCGTTATTATTTTCAATCCAAATTGGGCTTATTCAGTGAAATGCTAAAAGAAACATTAGCACCGCTGACGCAAAAAATATCTCAAACTAACAAAGCAATGATCCACAACTCACCAGAAGAAATACTTAGCACTTATTACAGTATGATGAGTCAAAACCCAGATTTTCCGAAGCTCATTTATCGCACTGCAAGTTTGCCTGACTCACCGCAAAATCGTGAACTACAAGCAAGGCTATTAACCTTAATGCCATCACCTAAATTCGCCATCATAGACAAAATTAAAGATGCCGATATTTTAAAAGCGGATGTTGATGTAATGTGCGCCAAAATGAGTTTTATTAGCTTACTGATTTTCCCTTTTTTGATGCCTGAGCTATTTAAAAAAGCCGTAGGCATTGAAACCTCACCTGAATTTATGCAAAAGCTTGCGAAGCACAATGCATCACTTTTACGTCATGGGCTTTTTGCCGATGGCAACCAACCAAGCCAGGACTGCAAAAAATGACCAGCTTAAAAAGACGTTATGTTTTCCCGGGGATTGCTGCCGGATTTATTATTTTATTTATCGCTATTGCAATGCGCTCATCGCCTGAACTGGAAGCAGGTCATGACAAATCTCGTTTAGTTGAAGTCATTAATCTCGACAAACAACAAAGTATGCCAGTGATTAAAGCGTATGGCAGAGTCGCGCCCAAGCACAGTTGGCAAGGTATTGCTGAGGTTGGTGGTAAAATTATTTATCGTCACCCAGAACTTGAAACTGGCCGCTTAATTAAAGCTGGCACCTTAGTATTAGCTATTGATCCACTCGAATACGAACTTAAATTGGCACAAGCTGAAGCTAATGTGAATGCCGCAGAGGCGCAGTTAATTCAGTTAAACCAAAAAGAAGTTAACCTTGAAACCAGTTTGCAAATTGAAAAGCAAAAACTCACGTTAGTGGATCAAGAGTACCAGCGTAAACAAGCGCTTAATGTGAAAAATCTTATATCTAAGTCAGAACTCGAAACCCAAAAGCAAGCATTACTTGCCCAGCGTAACCTAGTTCAAGACTTAAACAGCAGCTTGAGTTTACTGCCCGATGATAGAAAAGTAACCCAAGCTCAAGTCAAAGTTAACCAAGCCTTACTGAATGATGCACAGCGGCAACTCAACAATACCCGCTTTACCCTGCCCTTTGACGCCCGTATTGCTGAGGTGAACATAGAGCGAGCTCAAGCGGTGACGAATGGTTCGGTGTTATTTGAAGCCCACCAGCTCGGCGCTGTAGAAATCAAAGCCGAGCTCTCTTTGCAAGATGCTGAAACACTGATTAGCAGCATCTCTGGGATCCCACGTGACACAGCATCATTGCCATCAATCGAAAAAGTCAACTTTGATGCTTATGTTGAAATCAACATGGGACAAAAACATCACCAGTGGCAAGCAAAACTCACTCGAATAGCCGATACCATTAATCCGGATCAAGCAACCATAGGCTTTTACCTTGAAGTTGAACAAAACTTTAATGATATGGATCTGGTAAAACGCCCACCATTAACCAATGGCATGTTTGTTACAGCTTATATCCATGGCTACCCGTCAGAGCAATTTGTTATCCCTGAAAAAGCCCTCCACGGCGACCAAATCTATGTCATGGATCTTGAAGGAAAACTACAGATTATTAAGGTTAAAGTGATATATCGCACTGATAAGGGCGTCGCAATCGAAAGCCAGTCAACAACTGCACCATTAACGCAAAACATGCAAATCGTTACTAACGATCTTATTCCTGCCATTGCAGGCATGAGTTTAAAAGTGGCGCAACAAAACAGTCAAAGTGATGAGGAGTTAAACCAGTGATTAACTTTTTCACTCGACATCCAACCATCGCAAACTTGATGATGCTGGCGTTTTTTGTTGTCGGCCTAAGTAGTATTGGCAAAATTAAGCGAGAAACATTCCCAGAGTTTAGCCCGCCTTACATTATTGCCAGTGTCGTTTATCCTGGCGCCTCTCCTGCAGAGGTTGAAGAAAGCTTATGTTTGAGAATGGAAGATGCCATTGATGGCCTAAGCGACATAGAAGAAACTAAATGTGATGCACAAGAAGGCTTTGCCTCTCTTACCGTTAAGCTCACTGGTGATGCCGATATGGGCCGCAGTTTAGTCGATATTCAGACTGAAATTAACGCCATTAAAGACTTCCCATCACAAATTGACCCACCAACCGTCAAAGAGCTTGATTGGGCTGAACCTGTCGTCGATATTGCAATTGCAGCCGATGCCAGTTTGCCTCACTTAAAGTCTTACGCTGAAGATTTAAAGCGACGGTTAAAGATTGATGCTGGGGTTAACTTAGTCACGGTATCAGGCTTTTCAGATCATCAAATCCGAGTCGAGCTAAACGAGGCTGACATAAGACGTTTAGGACTTACTGTGGCGGAAGTCGCCGATAAAGTTGGCCGTCAGAACGTTCAAATGCCAGCAGGCAGCGTAGAGTTATCAGATAAAAACTTATTGATCCGTTTTGATGAGCGGCAAATTACCCCAGAAAATTTGGGTAAAATAATCGTATCATCAAACCCTGAAGGCGGTGTGGTTCGCTTACGTGATATCGCTAAAATTGAAGACTTATTTGAACTAGAAGAAGAGCACACCATATTTAATGGTAAAGCTGCAGCGGTATTAAAAGTTCAAAAAAATAAAGCTGATGATGCTTTGCGCATTAAAGAGCGAGTCACCGAGTTTGTTGCCCAAGAGCAACTCGTCGCCCCTGATGGCGTAACGCTCACGCTCACAAATGATATGTCATCATTGCTACAAGACAGATTATCCATGCTGCTAAAGAATGGCTGGCAAGGGATCATCTTAGTGTTCTTTTCAATGTGGCTGTTTTTCTCGTTACGTTATTCTTTTTGGGTGTCCGCAGGTCTGCCTGTCGCCTTCATGGGCGGGTTATTTTTAATGTGGGTGTTTGGCGTATCCATTAACATCATGAGCCTAGTCGGTTTGTTGATGGCTATTGGTATCATGATGGATGATGCCATTGTGATCGCAGAATCAGTTGCCGCCCATGTAGAAAAAGGCTTACCCATTAATGATGCTGTCACTCAAGGAGTTAAAAAAGTCGCACCAGGGGTTTTCTCATCTTTTTTAACGACAGTGTTTATTTTTGGCAGTTTGTTGTGGCTCGACGGCCAAATGGGCGATGTACTATCCGTTGTACCACTCGTCTTAATTATGGTGCTCAGCGTCAGTTTGATTGA
Source organism: Shewanella sp. P1-14-1 (assembly GCF_001401775.1). Lineage (NCBI taxonomy): Bacteria > Pseudomonadati > Pseudomonadota > Gammaproteobacteria > Alteromonadales > Shewanellaceae > Shewanella > Shewanella sp. P1-14-1. The sequence goes on from NZ_LKTL01000004.1 coordinate 50,404, forward strand.
AGCATTTTTGATTTTACCGAACCATTTAAGCCACTCATTAAAATCAAATAAACAAGAAAAACCACCGCTTAAATTTAAGCGTGTCTTTTTAGAAAAATTTGAGCATTTCCGTAATAACAATTTAGTTGAAGCTGTCACCTTTGTGGTTAAGTGGCGTTATGCAAGCCTTGGGGCAACCTTAGGTTTACTCTTTGTCTCTATTGCCCTAGTTGCCGGCGGCGCTGTGAAATTTGTTGGCTTCCCTGAACTTGATGGTGATATCGCTGAAGCGCGCATTATATTGCCGCCAGGCTCAACACTAGATCAAACCAAACAAGTGGTCGAAAAGTTAGTCGCCAGTGCGAATAAAGTGGGTGACCGTTATACCAAAGAGAATCAAGAAGACTCAAATTTGATTCGCTATATCACCGAACAATACAACATGAACGCCGATGCCGGTGAATCAGGTCCCCACGTTGCAACAGTCAGGTTAGATTTATTGTCAGCGGAGACTCGTGAAAGCTTAATCGATGACTTTATTCGAGATTGGCGTCTAGAAAGTGGAGACATTGCTGAGCCATTATCGCTCGTCTTTAAGCAACCGAGTATGGGGCCTGCTGGGCGTGATGTGGAAGTCAGACTTCAACATGATGACTTAGAATTACTTAAAATGGCCTCAGTCGATCTGCAATCTTATTTAAGCCAGTTCTCAGGCGTAAATGGTATTTTGGACGACATGCGTCCTGGTAAAGAAGAAGTGCTCGTTAAACTGCGTGACGGCGCAGAAAATTTCGGTGTCGATGGCGAGATGATCGCATCACAACTGCGCGCAGCTTACTTTGGGCAAACTGCCGATGACGTGCAAGCAGGACCCGAAAACATTGAAATTCAAGTACGCCTAAATAAACAACAAGCAGGGAATTTACAGGCATTAGCCAACTTTCCTATTATGCTTAGTGATGGGAGTCAGCTGCCACTTAATGCTGTCGCTACATTGAATTATGAGCGCTCTTACGTACGTATACAGCGAATTGAAAGTCAGCGCACCGTAACCGTAATGGCTGATATTGATAATGCTAAAGCCAATGGTAGTGAGATTGTCAGCAAAGTACGTAATGAATATGCCAATGAATTACGGGAAAAATACCCAGGTTTACGAGTGGACTATGAAGGTGCGGCTAAAGAAACCGCTAAAACTGGAGCCTCGTTCATGCAAGGTTTCATCATTGGCTTATTTGGCTTGTTCGCCATTTTAAGTTTTCAATTCAGAAGTTACTTAGAACCATTTGTGGTGATGTTAGCCATCCCACTTGCCTTAATTGGGGTATTCTGGGGACACTTATTAACAGGTCACAGCTTATCAATGCCATCAATTTTAGGCTTTGTTTCATTAGCTGGTATTGTCGTCAACGACTCCATATTATTGGTGCAATACATAAGGCACCACGTTGATATAGGTGATGACATTCAAGAAGCAGTAGTCAAAGCGAGCCGAGATAGGTTTAGAGCGGTATTTTTAACATCGCTTACTACAGCTGCAGGGTTACTGCCATTACTGATGGAAACCTCATTACAGGCGCAAGTCGTAAAACCGATTGTAATCTCTATTGTGTTTGGTATTTTCACCTCTACCTTATTGGTATTATTTATTATACCAAGTGCTTATGCCGTATTAGCTGACTTTAATCTCGTGCATAAGCATGAAGAATTGTCAGCCTAAACAAACCATAAGCTCAAACTGACAAGAAACAAAAGGCCGTTAATGACAACATTAACGGCCTTTTAATTGATAGTTCAATATAACTGAAACAATAAATAGACTCCCTCTTACCCATGCTCAGGCTATTTATTTATTTTATTCAACAATTGCAATAAAGTTTGCTGTTCTTGCTCATCGAGAGCTTCCAGACACTTCTCATTGACCCACTGCGCTTCATGGATCAAGTCTTGCTCTAGCGCTTTGCCCGCGTCAGTTAAGAAAATTTGGAATGCACGGCGATTGTCTGACTCTTGGTGGCGAGTGATATAGCCTTGTACTTGTAATTGATCTAGCAGACGCGTCATCGTGTAGTTAGCCACATCACATAGCTTTGATAGTTCAGTTTGGCTTATGCCCTCTTCTTGCCATAAAGAAAACAGCACCGGCCAAAGCTTAACGTCTAATTCATAACGTTTTAAGCGTTCATCAAGCTCATTTTGAAGCGTGATGTTGAGGTGAGAGATTTGATAATAAAGACTTTCGTACCGCTTCATAAAACCCTCCTACATGCTCAGCAATCCTTAGCTACTAGGTAAATTAACGAATCAAGCCAAGAATGCAGATTTCTGAGTTGTATTTTAGATTACCATCATATACTCAGGTTAACACCTTAAGCTAGGTAAGATACGTATAAGACCGCTATTTTAGTCAGTCAGTTACAAATTGATTAATATAGCGGTAGTAACAAGCACGCCCTAACCCTGCAATGACGCCTCTTTCTACTGGAAATTCAATAGCATCTTCTAACAATCTCACCAATGAAGGGTTGTTGATTATATGCTCAGTACCAATACTGCTAATTAGGGATAAGCTGTTATCATCATTTTCAATATAATCAACAATCACGAAAGCGTGACGTTCAACTGTCACCTGCACCTTTTCCACTGGCGTAATCAAGAAATACTTCCCATCAATACCATTAAGTACACTAGCAAATAACTTAGCAAACTTTTTCGGCAGTGGACTGCCCAAATACGTCCACTCGCCTTGCATATTAATATTAAATAGTGGTTCATCACTGCATAACGGTGTAGACGATTGCTGGCTTTCGTCATTATTGGGGCTTAATTGCCCCAATTGTTCGGCAATGTTAATGGGTTCAGCCATTATCTTGTTTCGCTTGAACTAACAATTGCAATAAGGCTTCAATTGGATGTTTTGGTTTGAAGCCTGCAAAACGTTTAACTTGGCTTCGACATGAATAGCCTGACACTAAAATTTGCGTTTTATCGTCAATCTTATCTAAGGTCGGCTGCCAAGACATAGCAAACAATTTAGTGGAACGACCTAAATTATCTTGTTCGTGACCGTAGGTGCCAGCCATACCGCAGCAACCAACGTTAATCACATCGAATTCAGCCCCAAAGTGACTAAATATGGTTTTCCATTCTACTGGCGTGGCAGGTTTTGCCGTTGATTCAGTACAATGGCTGAACCAGCTAAATTTTTGCTGCGTGTTATTCAGTTTTGGTATTGAATTGATGGCATCCGTTAACCATTCATTTGCTAATAACACTTCAAAGTTACCACGCCTATTGCCTAATACTTGTTGATATTCATCTCGGTAACATAAGACTAAGGCTGGGTCTAACCCCACCATTGGCATATTAAGCGCGTACACTTGATTCAAAAAGTCAGCACTGGATTGCGCTGTTTTTGCAAACTTATCTAAAAAACCTTTTATGTGGGTAGGCTTACCATTAGGTTTAAATGGCAATAATACCGGCTTTAAGCCCATTTCTTTTATTAGCTGAATAAAGCGATACACCAGCTCCGCATCATAAAAGCTGTTAAAAGGATCTTGAACCACTAACACATATTGAGCACGCTCTGATTCAGGAATACCCTGTAGCGCTTCTAAATCATAGCCACGACTTTCATGTCCATCTAAGCGTTGTTTGAGTGTCGGCACCGATAATGCTGGCGCATCGACATAACCAATCGATTTTTTAATCACCCATTGGCTGAGTTTATTTTGCGATGCAAAGTTAGTCACCTTTGGCATTGCTGCCATAATAGGTAACATATCTTCAATACCTGCGACCAAATAGTCTTTTGCTGGGCGCATGTAACGCTTGTAATAGATATTAAAAAATTGCGCTCTGAATTTAGGCACATCGACTTTAACTGGGCATTGTCCAGAGCATGCTTTACAGGCTAAACATCCTTTCAAAGACTCCATCACTTCATGGGAATAATCGTAGTCACGCTCTGCGTTATAGCTATTCTGAGCACGTTGTAAAAAACTTAATGGTTTTGACTTAGCTAGGGCATCAACATCAACACCTTCAGCTTCTAGTAAACGTAGCCATTCTCTCATTAAGCCACTGCGCCCCTTTGGCGAATGGATACGGTCGCCCGTTGCTTTAAATGACGGACACATAAAAGAATAACTGCTGTAGTTAAAGCAAAGGCCATTACCATTGCAGTTCATCACATCAGGAAACGCATCACGTACTTGGATTGGGATTTGACGGTCAAATGTGCCACGTTTAACACTGTCGACGTTAAACATCATAGGGCCACTGTCTTTTGGAGCAACCAATTTACCTGGGTTTAAACGGTTTTGCGGATCGAATAAACCTTTAATTTCTTCAAGCTCACCGTACAGTTCATCGCCAAATACCGCTGGACCGTATTCTCCGCGAACACCTTTACCATGTTCACCCCACATCAAGCCGCCATATTTAAGCGTTAACTCTGCCACTTGATCTGAAATGGTTTTCAATAACTTTTCATCTGCTTCATCACACATATCTAGTGCAGGACGAACATGTAACACACCAGCATCAACATGACCAAACATGCCATATTGCAGCTTATGCCCGTCTAATAAATGACGAAACTCCATAATAAAGTCAGCTAAGTTTTCAGGCGGCACTGCGGTGTCTTCGGCAAATGCGAGTGGCTTACGGCGACCTTTTGTTGCCCCAAGTAATCCCACAGCTTTTTTACGCATCGCATAAATTTTATTGATACTTGGTTTATCTGAAGTGATTTGATAACCCACAACACCAGCTTCTTCATTGGCAAGTTGGCTTGCCAACACAGATTCCAGTTTGCTAATACGAGCTTTGACATCCTCTTCATCACCCGCAAACTCAACCATGTTAAGCCCCTCGATGACTTTATCAGGTACAGCTTCAATCAGGTGTGAAACTGAATGCCAGATGATATCTTCGCGGGCAAGGTTAAGCACTTTTGAATCGATCGTTTCAACCACTGTGGCACTCGCTGCAACCAAAGAAGGTGCATGCCGTAATGCTGACTCAAACGAATCATATTTGATATTAAGCATCATTCGCGTGTTAGGAAGCGGTGTAATATTAAGTTTAGCTTCGGTTAAGACCGCTAGCGTGCCTTCAGAGCCTGCTATTATCCGCGATAAATCAAATTGAGTCAGATCATCATTCCAGACATGGCGTAAATCATACCCCGTTAAAAAACGATTTAACGCAGGGAATTGCTTAACAATCAAGTCTCGCTTTTCATGACAACGACTCGCAATATGACTGACAATATGTTGAGCAAAGGAATTGTGATTAACTTGTTGGTGTAAATCACCTTGTTTACCCAATGCAATATCACCTTGCATTGGTGAAGTTGCTAGTACACTGCCATCAACCAGCACGCTGGTTAGTCCTAATACATGATCTGAGGTTTTACCATAGACAAGAGAGCCCGCACCTGAAGCATCAGTATTAATCATCCCGCCAACAGTGGCACGGTTAGAGGTTGATAAGTCAGGACTAAAAAAGTATCCATGTGGCCGCAGTGCATCGTTCAATGCATCTTTAACGACACCGGCTTGTACTCTGACCCAACCTTCTTCAGCGTTGACTTCAAGCACTTGATTCATATGCCTTGAAACATCAAGAATAAAGCCATGAGTTAAAGACTGACCGTTAGTACCTGTACCACCGCCACGGGCACTAAAAGTGACTTGCTTATATTGAGGATCTGAAGCCAGTGTTAACACCAGTTCAACATCAGTTTGATTTAGCGGATAAATTACAGCTTGAGGTAAAAACTGGTAAACAGAATTATCGGTCGCTTGGATTAGCCTTGCGCTGTAACGTTTATCTATTTCACCTGCAAACGAAGAGGCTTCAAGCGCTTCTAAAAAGCGTAAATAGATAGGTTCTAATGTTTGATGATGGGATAGCAGCGGCAGCATAGTCGACTTCTGTTATAGTAATTTTGTCATCATTATAAACAAAAAAATAACAGCTAAGTAGTTGAGTTAGTAAAATTCATTAAATTTTGATATCGATTGAATATTCTACAAAATCATGGCCGCATATTTCATCAATTGATAAATATCTGTCTCATCCTAATGAATATGATGACTTATCATTGAGCATCATTGGCACAATTGTAATGTCTGTAATTAATTGGTAGACAATAATTGGCAAAATTAATTGGCCAAATTGATAACCGAGTCTAACAATAAACGACCTGTTAATACCTACAGAGTGAGTTCATATCGGTTTTAGAGTAATGTTCAAAATTTAAATAGCGCTTTATTTCTGCTTGATTGTTAACGGTTTACCTTCTATTCCTACATAAAAAACAATTATCTCGACTGGTTCTACTCCTGAGTTAGTACCGTAATGCCATTTATCAACGACTTCAGCTATTGCATCACCCGCTTTCATAACGAGTTGTTTACCGGCTTTTGTTGTTACAGTTAAATGTCCTTTCGTTAATATGCCAGCATTAATGACCGGATGCTGGTGATATGGCAAAGTTGCACCGGGGGCAATGGTTATTTTTAAAATAGTGACTTCTGGTTGACCTGTTGGATAACTAGGTAGTGTACGACCATCCCAACTTTTGCTTGTTTTAAGGAGTTGCTCAACTGCAATATCATCGGTTGGCTCTATGGCGACAGCTGTACTCAAAAAACTAGAAACGAAAGTCAGGCTTACACCTAAAAACATTACTGAACGTAAAGCGCTTGCTAGGCACGGTATCTTCTTAGCGGTGAAGTGGTAAATCATGTTATTTCCTTATAGTCGATGATTTTAAATCAGAGATGAATATTAAAGCAGAGTCAAAATCCGTTTTATACAAATCTATCTGAAGCACTAATTTGAGATGCTAAATCCAAAATATTTAATCCAAAGCACTTAATCCAAAGCACTTAATCCAAAGTACTCAATCCAAAGCACTCAATCCAAAGCACTTAATCCAAAGCACTTACTCCAAAGTTCTTAATCAGAAGCGCTAAATAGCCATAGCTGGATTGCTATCTGTTTTTATCAGATTCTTATTATATACAGCTTATAGCAAGCTTATGAAAAACCAGTGAAAAGATATCAATAAAAAAACACCTATCGAGTCATCATGCAAACTAGATAGGTGATAAAGTGTGTTGATCAGAATACTAAATTACATGTGTCGTGTAACACAATAGACGGTATTACAGACGATATGGCTTATTAAGAAAAAATAACAATAAATAACACTTACTCATCTACCGCAGTCGCTCCCTCTTCCGCACTGCATATGAAGATACTTGGAGCCAGGCCTGTTTGCTGCTCGTATTGTGCATTAACCGCTTTAATCACTTGCTCAACCATTTCATCAGGTACGAGTGAAACCACACAACCTCCAAAGCCTCCACCGGTCATTCTTACTCCACCAGACTCTCCTATCTCAGCTTTAATGATCTCCACTAAAATATCGATTTCCGACTCCGTTATTTCAAAATCATCTCGCATAGATGCATGCGATTCTGCCATAAGTCGTTGTAATGTTTTGATGTCATTATTTCTCATTGCCTCAGCAGCATCTATAGTACGTTGATTTTCGGTGATAATATGCCTTGCTCGCTTGGCGATAACTGATGAAAGTTCACTTTGTTGATCATTAAATCTTGCGATATCAACATCACGCAGTGCCTGAACATTAAAATAAGCTGCTGCATCTTCACATTGCTGCCTGCGAGTATTGTACTCACTGTCGACTAAACCACGTTTTTTATTGGAGTTTACAATTAATACGCTGAAACCATCAGGCAGTTTTACTGGCTGAGTTTTTAATGAGCGGCAATCAATTAATAACGCATGGCCTTTTTTGGCCTGCGCCGAAATAAGCTGATCCATAATGCCGCAATTACACCCAACAAACTTATTCTCAGCTTCTTGGCCATTTAGGGCGATTTCTTGTTGCGATATAGCTAAGTCATATAAGGTTTTAAAGGTTTGACCTATTACCACTTCTAATGCCGCAGATGAGCTTAACCCCGCGCCTTGTGGGACATTTCCACTAATAACGATATCGGCGCCATTAAAATGATAACCACGTAATAATAAGTGCTTTACCACACCACGAATGTAATTAGCCCAATCATGCTCTGCATGAGTTATTTCTTCACTTACACTAAACTCATCAACAGCTAAGCCATAATCTAAAGAAATAACTCGTACGACATTGTCATCACGACGACTTGCAGCGACTGCTGCGTTGTAATTAATGGCACATGGCAACACAAAACCATCATTATAATCAGTGTGCTCGCCAATTAAGTTGACTCTGCCTGGCGCCGTAACGACATGACTGGAGGCATAACCAAATTGCGCTTCGAAAGCGTGTTTTACATTCTTTATCAATTGCTCACTCATTATTCAATCCGTTATCTGTGTTATCTCTTTAAATAAAGCGCTTCGATGAGCCAGCTACTGGCTATATTTCGTAGTCCTTATACTTGCCCAAATGGCCGCTTACTCTGATTTATAATGCACATCACTTTGCTGACGAAGCATTGTGGCTGCTTGTTCTGGGGTGAGATCCCGTTGAGATTCGGCCATCATTTCATATCCCACCATAAACTTTCGTACACTGGCAGAACGTAAAAGTGGCGGTAAAAAGCTGGCATGTAATGTCCATTCAGAGTGTTTTTTGCCATCAAATGGCGCACCATGCCACCCCATTGAATACGGGAAAGAACAATTAAAAAGGTTGTCGTATTTAATGGTAATTTTTTTAATAATATCGGCGAGTGTCGACTGTTGTGCACAGCTGAGTTCTGTCATGCGAGTTACACTAAAACGCGGTAAGACTAATGTTTCAAATGGCCAAGCCGCCCAATAAGGCACTACAACGACCCAATCTTCATTAGCCACTACAATGCGTTCTGCATTGTCCAGTTCTCTGCCAACGTAGTCATTTAAAAGGCTTGATTGATGGGCCTCATAATACGAAGACAATGCCAGTTGTTTTTTTTGCACTAACGTTGGTAAATGATTTTGCGCCCAAACTTGGCCATGTGGATGAGGATTTGAGCAGCCCATAACCGCCCCTTTATTCTCAAATACTTGTACCCACTGATATTGCTCGCTTAATTCTCGAGTTTGCTCTTGCCAACAGGCCACGACTTTTGTGATGGCAGCAACAGATAGCTGCGGCAAGCTTTTACTGTGATCAGGCGAAAAACAAATGACACGACTTTCACCTTGCTCTGTTTCTATTTTAAATAAAGGATCGTTTTCACTGTGTTTAGGGGTGTCTGGTTTTAATGCAGCAAAATCATTTTGAAATACAAAAGTATCTTGATACTCAGGATTCACTTCTCCATTAATTCGCGTATTACCCGAGCACAAAAAGCAAGACTCGTCATAACTAGGCTTTACGTCATTATCAATGCTTTCAACTTGGCCTTGCCAAGGCCGCTTTGCTCGATGTGGTGAAACAAGTATCCACTCATTTATCAATGGATTAAATCGGCGATGAGGATGCTCAGTAGGATCAAACGTCATGATGCTTTCCATTTCAATTTTATAAACAATAATGCTAATAACTCGGTGTCACACGTGCTGTTTAAAAACAATACAATGACAAAAGGGTAAACGTTTACCCTCTTTTGTGCAATAGCTATTTTTAATTGGACTATTTGTTTGCTAAACCCGAGTTAGAAAGGTAATTTACTGCTACTAATAACTTTCATTCAGGATATGTTGTGTCAAAAGCAACCATTAAAGATATCGCCAGAGCCGCCAATGTATCTGTGGCTACTGTATCGCGTGTCGTTAATAATGGACCCAAAGTGGGCGCTAAAACCCGAGAACGTATTCAACACCTAATTAGCACTATGGGGTATCAGCCCAATATTAATGCCCGTTCATTGGTCATGAAAAAAGCAGCTACCATTGGTGTGGTTATTCCTGATGTTGCTGACCCATTTTTTGCAGCACTCGCCAATGGAATCGACCAAATTGCGCGAGAAAATAAAGTGCAGCTACTTATCAGTACAGGCCAAGTGAGTGCTGAATCAGAAATGAAAGCGATAACGTCTTTGATGCAACAGCGCTGTGAATCAATCGTGATTCATAGCAAAAAAATACCAGATGAAACATTAATCGCTTTGTTTAACGATAACCCAAAGTTTGTATTAATTGATCGCTATATTGAAGCAATCAGTCACCGCTGTATTTGGCTTGATAACCACATTGGTGGTCAAAAAGCGGCTGACTATTTCTCCGAGTTAAATCATTGCAATATTGCGTGTGTAAACAGTAATCTGGATATTGATGATCCAAAAGAACGTTTGGCGGGATTTCAACGTGGTTTAGCAAGTCATGGCTTAACACTCAATGATAAATTAATCACCTATGCATCACCTAGCCTGCAAGGTGGAGAAAAAGCGGCTCAAGATTTACTTAAACAAAATACTCCCTTCAGTGCCATATTTGTATATAACGACGCTATGGCCATTGGTGTTATTTCTACCCTTGAAGATAAAGGCTTGTCAGTACCTAATGATGTTTCCGTCATCGGCTTTGATGACGTGTTATTATCACGTTATTCAAGACCTAAGCTAACAACCTTACGTTACCCTATTAATTCTATGGCTAAAAATGCGGCCTTATTAGCCCTGTCAGCTAATATTAATCCAACAGCACAATCATCATCTTATTCACCAGAGTTAGTGATAAGAGAGTCTACTCAAGCCTTATAAATTATCGACCATTTTCATTGTAAAAAATTGAAGTACGTTCTGTAAATATTGCAGCAAAAAGCATTAAAACCGACTAAAATAGCGCCTTTTTAGGATCTGGCTAGATAAACTAATGAAACTCAGTAAACGCTTATTACAAATATGTCATATGGTAGAACCAGGGTTTGATCATATTTGGGATTGTTGCTGCGATCATGGTTACCTCGGCGCTGCACTATTAAAACAACAATCTGCTAAGGTCCATTTTGTTGATATTGTGCCAGAATTGATGTCAAATTTAAGCCACAAATTGAACCATTTCTTTGCTGATACCAACACTTGGCAAACCCACTGTATCGATGTTTCCTTATTACCGTTAACTCAATACCAAGGCCATCACTTGGTAATCATTGCAGGCATTGGCGGCGACTTAATGAGTGATTTAGTCACTAACATACTTCATGCTCATCCTGATCAAGTAATAGATATACTCCTGTGTCCAGTTCATCACCAATTTGAACTGCGCCAAAATCTTTCAAATCTACATTTATCGTTAAAAGCGGAAGTATTGATTGAAGAAAATGGCCGCTACTATGAAGTCATTCATGTCACCAATAACGCTGACAAGATGAAACCAATTAGTTTAACTGGTGAGCTTTTTTGGCAAACAGATTGCGAAGAGCAAAAATTGATAAATCAGCAATACCTGCATAAAACGTTAGCGCATTATCAGCGAATTCAAAAAGGACAACCCTTGCTGGTCAAAAACGTCATTAACGCTTATGAACAGTTACTATAAGCTTATGATCGTAAGTACATAAAAGCACAAATTATTGGCATAATTATCTTTGTACGTTCAATTTTATTCAGCCCCTATTAAGCAAATTTGGCTACACTGTTAATCGACATGTAATCAGTTTAATTCTAACGATGTTATTACGTTCTCATTTAAGTAAAAAAGGCACCCATGAAAATCGCACAGTACCAAGCAAGTCAAGCAGAAACCGTTATAGAGCTTTTTGCTAATGTATTTTCCGACTCAGAGGGAGCTGATGAAGGGCAAGTTATTGCAAGGCTTGTCGATGATTTAATCACAACAACTGACTCAAAGGATCTTATTGGTTTTGTTGCCACTGAAAACGAGTTTGTTATTGGTTGCATCTTCTTCAGTCGACTTGTTACTGCGAATAACGCAAACGCATTTATCTTGTCTCCTGTTGCGATTAATACCGAGAACCAAGGTCAGGGAATCGGGCAGAAACTGATTCTTGAAGGTTTGTCTTATCTTAAAGCAACTGGTGTTGAACGTGTGTTTAGTTATGGCGACCCTAACTACTATAATAAGGTTGGTTTTAAGCAGATTAACGATGCCATTATTACTGCCCCCTTCACATTAACGTATCCAGAAGGCTGGATTGCACAAACGCTTAATGAGGTAGAGATTAGCAAACAAGACAGCGTTATAAGCTGTGTTGATGCGCTGAACAAACAAAAATATTGGTAATTTATTGTAAATAATTTCAATTACCCGTTCTTTGAATAAACGCTGATATATGAAATTTAATAAGGATTTAATTGTCCGATTAAGTCTGCTTGCAAGAACTTATGACTTAATTACATAACCTACCCCTGCAAGCTGGCACGACTTCCCTCATGTTTTCATTTCTATTGTAACTATTCTGCGAATTGTTATAAGTACACAACCACATAATTGCTCAATGTTAACTGAAATCAATTCTGGTTAGACAGAAAATATACTTATGCTAATATTAATTCATCAATGTTAATTTAGTTTTAGCTTGTATTATTACCAAGTAATAATACAAGTTACTGAATTATTTATTGATTTAACCAAGGAAAGGATGCAATAGCTCAAGGAAGGAGTGCAATACTACCCCTTTATGCTTCTGAGCAAATGTTTGATTGTATTACCTTTATCTAGACATTAACTATTTTGGGATGTTAAACATGAAAACATATAAATCGATATTAACGACTTTAGGAATCCTATTGAGTTTTAGCGCAGTTGCAAGTGATGACATATCAGCTCCAAACCATAAAGACTACGTTGCAAACGAATTATTAAAAGACCTTTCTGACTGCTATGTAAAATATGATTTTATTGGTAAAGATACTAGTGCTATTGAAAGTGTGCTCAGTCTTTATGATCAAGAACAAGTTCGTGTATCAATTAATAAATACAACAGCCGATTTTACCAAGCCATGGCTTTAGGGGTTAATAGTGTTGAGCGAACACAACTAGCTCGTGGATGTGGAAGAATTAATCAAAGAGCAATCTCAATTAACGAGTATGTTGACAATAAAGTGAGTAAAACTGCTGAATAATTTGTTTATCAGTATATTATAAGTGTGAGAAACGCTTATAATATACTGTTTTAATTCGTATTTTTTAAAAGCATTCGGTATTTATAGTATAAGTCAACAAGTAATCAAAGTTGTGTGACTGAAAAAGCTACCACTGTTTTAATATGCCTAGTTAACTTTCATCCTATAAACTCGTGATACTTTTACTTGCCAACGAATAATTACCTCACAAGAAAACCTCAATTGCTCCCTGACCTTACTCGAATCACAACATCTGATTAAAACCAAATCCGAAATAGATAGGAAGTTCACTTTACACAGGTAACGATAACAATTATCATTAACATTAGGATTTAGATTAAGTTAACTTCGGATTAGACAAATTACTTTTATGGATAAAACTGATAGTTACCAAGGTAATGCCACATTCACACATTTAAAAGCCCGTAGCTTTGCCGCTATTGTGCTGGCATTAATAACAGCGACTATCATGATCCCAGGGATGACAACTTACCTTCCTTTTCATCAAAATGATGCTATTGGTATCCCGATTTTACTGTTTTCTTTTATTTGGACAGCTCTTTTCATCTACAGCTATATGGCGACCTCAGTAAAGTACGTGTATTTAATTATGTTGACGCTGATTATTTCTCACTCTCTTCTAGCCTATTTCTCATTAGTCGGTTAACGGTAAAGTAATGAAAAGTCTAACAATAAAAAAACTATATAAACTCCATTCCTGGGTTGGCATCATTACTGGAATTTTACTGTTCATTATTGCCTTTACAGGTGCCGTTGCTGTTTTTGCAAAACCAGAATTAACTGTATGGGCAAATAACGCAATTCGAGGTCCAATTGAAAGTACCTCTGCACAATTAGCAGAAAAAGTGCATCAGCATGCCGCTGAAGTTGGTCCTGAATATTTAGAAGAAGTTCATATCCAACTACCTGATGCTAAAAACTCGGCCACGGTTCGGCTTATTTATGAAGGTCACTTTATTGATGAAAATGGCAAGGAAGAGCACAAAGGCGTAGTTTATGAGTTAGATCCCAATACACTTAAGATCACTAATAAAACCGATATGGAGAGCTTTTTTAGTCATATTAAACTCAATATGGCCACGTTCATTGCTCATTTTCATGCAGACTTACATTTAGGGCGACCTATTGGGTTAATTCTCACCGGATTATTAGGCTTAACACTAATGGTGTCGATCGCCACCGGGATAGTTATTCATAGAAAAATTTTGGCTCAATTATTTACTTTTAGACTCAGTAAAAGTTTTTCACTTGCATTAAATGATGGCCATAAAGTAATGAGTGTTTGGGCTGTGCTTTTCCACTCTATGATTGCATTTACAGGTGCTTTTTTAGGCTTAGCAACTGTCATTTTAGTGCCTGCAGCAGCTTACGTCAGCTTTAATGGCGACCAAGAAAAATTAATTGAAACCTTTACCGCAATAAAACCACCTATCATGGCCGAAGTCGCAGCAACAACAAAGCTTGCAACAATTTTACAAGCTAGCGAACAACAAAGACCAGACTTAACATTTAATCGTGTAGCAATAATGGGCTATGGCGATAAAAATGCTTTAGTCTACTTATTCGGAACCGGTGGTGAACAGCTCGGCGGTGAGACCTTAATTTATCAAGGTAGCAATGCTGAGTATATTAACACCCAAGCAAATTTCGGTCGGCTTGAAGGCATAACAGGAAAAATCCTAGACGCGATGTTTCCATTACATTTCGGAAATTTTGGCGGCGTTTTCATTAAAGCAATTTGGGCGATATTAGGCCTGAGTACTGCACTGATACCAATATCAGGCATTATGTTATGGATAGAAAGAGGTATGAATGCCAAGCACCCTGCACATAGTCGAGAAACATATATTAGATTCAATAAATTACTTATAGGTAGTTGTGCAGGACTAGTTTTAGCTACCGTAGTGTTGTTCCCAACTCAATTGATTGTCAATAAATGGTATCTAGGTATTGATGCCACCAGCTTATTATTTTTTGTGTTCTTCATAACTTGGTTTCTGGCTTGCTGTATGCCTTTTGTTATGAGTGCCAAAAAGGCCATGCAATGCCTCACCCTTAGCACATCTTGGTTAATGATTCTCATCATGCCAATGGACGCCATCTTAACCAACAGTCACCTTCTTAATGTCTTTGTTACAGGTCATTACGTCTCTGTTGGCGTCGATTTAGTATTATGCATCATGGGTATTGCTTTATTACTAATGTATCAAAAATTAAATAGCACTTTATCGTTGAATGAAACGTATCAAACTTCAACACTGCAACTTAAAGAAGGAATCTAGCATGACATTATTATTCGCGTTAATGACGGCATATTTTGCGACATTATTATTAAATGCGGCAGGTACATTTACTAATAACAACATCCGTAAAGGTTTTTCGGCATTATTGAATATTACTTCTGTGGTGATGTTTATTACCGTATACGGTACCGCGCGTGGCGTTTTTGTATACCTTGCTGTTGTCGCACTATTCGGGATTATATTGAGTTTTTTCAATCGTAATACAACAATTTCAGCCAACGATATAAGCTAACTTGTTAGCATCAATAGTGAATGGGGCAAAAACACCTTTTTCTTGAGTTAACTGTTAATTAATAGCAGTTATTGATAGGTGAGGAATAAGCTAGCCGCTTACTTATGCAAGGCAAATTTCACCGCACTCGCTGCGTGAATCTGTGTCGTATCATAAAGTGGCACCTGAGTATCTTGTTGCTGTA
This sequence comes from Shewanella sp. P1-14-1, assembly GCF_001401775.1. Lineage (NCBI taxonomy): Bacteria > Pseudomonadati > Pseudomonadota > Gammaproteobacteria > Alteromonadales > Shewanellaceae > Shewanella > Shewanella sp. P1-14-1. The sequence goes on from NZ_LKTL01000004.1 coordinate 66,169, forward strand.
ACAATAAGGCAATTTCAGTACAGCCCAAGATGACCGCTTGAGCCCCCTGCTGGTAAAGATCATCGATTATTTCAAGATATTGGTTACGAGATGACTCCTTAATCTCACCAAGACATAACTCTGAATAAATAATGTGATGAATCATCTTTTGTTGTGTTTCGTTCGGGACCATGACATCAATACCATGATGTTCGGCTAACCTTCCCTTATAAAAATCTTGTGACATGGTAAATTGAGTGCCAAGTAAACCCACGGTACTAACACCATCTAGAAGCAGAGTGCTAGCTGTAGCGTCGGCTATATGCAGCAAAGGAATAGAGATAGCTCGCTGTACTTCTTCTGCCACTTTATGCATGGTATTAGTGCAAATAAGTAAACAGTCAGCACCACCCGCTTCAACCGATTTAGCCGCGTTCGATAAAATTTCTGCAGTTTGTTGCCAATCACCTTGGTGCTGTAGTGACTCAATCTCAGCAAAGTTAACACTAAACAGACATATTTGGGCTGAATGTAAGCCACCTAGTGACGCCTTGATTCCTTGATTGATTGCCTTGTAATAGTTGCTGGTTGATTCCCAGCTCATTCCGCCTAACAAGCCTATTGTTTTCATTGTGTCATCCCATCTTACATGCGAAAAACATGATTCATCCAATTCAATTTGTTGTACATACTGCCATTAATACGCCACTCTTTCATACAGTCATTCAATATGCTCATAACCTTATCGAATAAGGCTCAAATTGTTATCGGGTTTCTTTTACAATTGCCTCAAAAATTCATCATTAACAACACTATAATGTGTAAAAGATTTTCAAAATTAAGTTGATATTATGCTAATTCAAGATTTACAAGTGATATTAAAAGTAGCAGAGTTTCGCAGTATAACTGCTGCAGCAAACAGCCTTGATATGCGAGTTGCGACAGCCAGTGCCGCAGTCAAACGCGTCGAGACACATTTAGGGGTTGAACTATTCATAAGAACCACACGACAGCTGAGGTTATCACCAGCGGGAGAGCGTTACCTTCCACACTGTCAACAAGCCGTTCAATTACTCGACAATGCCCAACAAAACGTACGAGATGACTCTGATGTACTGCAAGGAGAAATCCGAATAGCACTATCATCAGATCTAGGTCGAAATGTTGTCATCCCTTGGATTGATGAATTCCTTATTTCTAATCCTGACGTTAGCGTACGTAGCAATATCAGCGATAGTAATATCGATTTTTATCGTGACTCAGTTGATATGGCGCTAAGGTATGGCTCCCCCACTGATGCCAGTACTTATGGGTTTAAAATCTGCGATATTCCACGTGTAGTATGCGCAGCTCCCGAATACCTTAAAAAGCAAGGTAAACCGCAGCATCCGCACGAGTTAAAAAATCACAATGCACTTTTGTATCAACTGCGTGAGGTCGTTCAAGATGAATGGACGTTTACCCAACAGCAGGACACGATTAAAACTAAACTTGTCGGTAACCGAAGTTCCAATGATGGCGATTTAGTGAGACGTTGGTGTGTTTCGGGGCAAGGTATAGCAATAAAATCATGCTTAGATATGGCTGATGATTTACTCAATGAACGCGTCACGCCACTGTTATTAGATTATCAAGCTACCCCGACAGAGCTGTGGTTAATTTGTCCAAGCCGCCAGTCAATCACCCCTACAGTGAGACGATTACGTGATTTGTTTAGGGATAAAGTCGCAGGACTGAAAACTCAACTGGTAAATAAAGGAATAATTGACAATGATTAAAATCAAGTGTTCGCGGACGTGCCCTAACCTCTGTTTTTAGTTTATCCACCAGTGACTCCTGAATAGATCATTTTTATGCCAACTAGAAATAATACCCAATAACTAAAGGTATAAATCAACTGCTGTGAAATGCGATTAACCAGCCAAACACCTGTTCTTACACCTAAAAAGGCTATTGGTACTAACAATAATGAGGTATTCAGGTTTGCTGCATCAAACTGCCCCATATAGGTATATGGAATAAGCTTTATAAAGTTAATCAGAGCAAAAAACACCACACTTGTACCAATTAATTGCGCTTTAGGTAAATTTTTAGGTAATAACGCCATACTCACTGGTGGACCACCAGCATGGGCAATCGTGCTGGCAAAACCTGACGTCAGCATTAACAGGTGATTATTAACTTTTGAAGGAGTCTGGCTTTTTTTACATAGAAATTTTTGTGCTAGAAAAGCCATTGCTAAGCCACCAATTATAAACTCCACGATATGTGCAGGCAGACTTCCCATAAAATAAGCAGCAACAATAATACCTATGATGGCAAAAGGCAGCATTTGCTTTAACTCATGGTAGTTACAATTTTTTCGATGGTAATAAAGGGCAATCAAGTCCATAACGCATAACAGAGGTAATAGTATTGCTGCGGCTTGTATAGGAGAAACAGTTAATGCCATCAGCGGTACTGACAGCATTCCCAAAATACCTCCTACGCCCCCTTTGCCCATGCCATAAAAAAACACTGCGGGTATAGCGGCAAGATAAAAGTTAAAATCTGAAATCATAAAACGCCAAAAAAGCCTTGTTCAAAAAGGCTTTTATTAAATAATTAACCGATATGAGTCATTTCATTCAATACAAACGAGTCGACAGCGCCTTCTGTCGCAGCCATGTAGTCAGCTAAATGTGTATTGTTCATATGTGTTTGCCATAACTCACGTGACTGCCAGTTTTCATAAAATAAAAAATGAGCAGGATTTTCATTATCTTGATGTAAGTCATAATTAATACAACCTTCTTCAACTCGAGTTACATCAATCAATTTTACTAGTTCTGCTTTAACCAATTCGACTTTGTCTGCTTTTGCAATAATGTTGGCAACAATCGTTAATTTACTCATAATTTAGCCCTTAATAATGTATTTGGATCTTTGTGAACCGTGTTGACGAATACATAATATCGCTATTTTTAAACAACAAAAACACGCTAATGATTGAAATATTTTCAAATTTTAATTGATAACTAACATCACAAATAAAGATGTTTGCTAAACACAAATAGTTGTTTTTTTATTCAGGGTCGACAGCTGCAGAGAAGGCTTCTTTAATTTCGTCGCTATTAAAGCCCTTTCGCATTAAGTAGGCATAAGCTTTAGATTTCTCGTTGTAATCACTAAGAACATATCTCTTTTTAGCAAGTTGCTTTTGACAGCTCTCATAAAAATCAACCTCTTGAGACAAGGTTAACTGATAAACCACATTCTCAAAGTCACTGACATCAATTAGACGCTGTGTTAGTTCTTGTAAAATGACTTTCTTACCTTTGCCTTTGTTATATAGTTTTATGATTTCTATCTTTAAATCAGCTTTCTCAGCTTTAATAGAGAGCTTTGAGCGTAAAGTGTCTTTTTGTGGGTGAATTGATAAAGCGTAATCGATTTGCGCACGCGTAAAGCCTTTGGTGGTCATTTGGCTATACACTTTTTCTTTAGTGGTACTTAAAAAGTTATCATACTTATTACTCAATCTAGCTGAAGCAAGAATATTAAGATCAATATTTTGCTCAAACATAACATGCTCAATTGCACGTTCAATATCGGTTAGTTCAACTCCACGTTGTTGTAATCTACCTTTAATCGCTCCATTACCTTGTTCGTTACTATAGGCAAGCTCGCAAAAGCGTACAGCAAACTCGTAATTTGTTTTTAGGTAACCCCTTTCAATTAGGTGTGCCAACACTTTATCAATCCATTCAATCTTGTCTGTTTTTCGCAGCAGCTTTTGACGAATTTCTTCAATAGTGAAATCTTGTTGGCTAAGATGCCAATATGCACTATTGAATACATTATCAATTGTTTTCGCTTGCTTTAACGGAGTCCGATTCATAGTTGAATTTCTTTAATAACCAAAAACCTACTGAGTCTAGCAGATATACGTTATTCAGATGAATAGATTGTCGAGTGAGCACTCAAGTCATTTGTAAATTTAGCGCTAATACTGATCTTAAAGGCAAAAAAAAGCCGCTATTAAGCGGCTTTTTTGTAACGTCATTAAGACGTTTCAAGGCAATCGATTATGCATGATCTTCTGCTAGGTATAACCAAGTGTCGATTACTGTATCAGGGTTAAGTGATACAGTATCGATACCTTGTTCAACTAACCATTGAGCAAAGTCGGCATGGTCAGATGGGCCTTGCCCACAAATTCCAACATATGCACCTTTCGCTTTAGCCGCTTTAATCGCTAACGATAATAATGCTTTAACTGCATCATTACGCTCATCAAATAGATGACTGATGATGCCAGAGTCACGGTCTAGACCTAACGTTAACTGAGTTAAATCATTTGAACCGATTGAGAAGCCATCAAAGTGCTCTAAGAACTGGTCTGCAAGCAATGCATTTGAAGGTAACTCACACATCATGATAACGCGTAAACCGTCTTTACCACGCTCTAGGCCTTGCTCTTTCAATAGTTCAATCACTTGCGCCGCTTCGTCAACTGTACGAACGAATGGGATCATGATTTCAACGTTTTTAAGGCCCATTTCATTGCGCACACGCTTAATTGCTTCACACTCTAGTGCAAAACAGTCACGGAATGACTCAGAAATGTAACGGCTAGCACCACGGAAGCCCAACATTGGGTTTTCTTCTTCTGGCTCATAACGGTCACCACCAACAAGGTTAGCGTATTCGTTAGACTTAAAGTCTGACATACGTACGATAACTTTCTTAGGATAGAACGCACTACCAATCGTTGCGATACCTTCAACTAAGCGAGCAACATAGTATTCAACTGGAGACTCATAACCTGCAATCATCTCATTGATTTCTTGCTGAAGCTCAGCGGGTTGTGAGTTGAATTCAAGTAATGCTTTAGGATGAATACCAATCATACGGTTGATGATGAATTCTAGACGCGCTAGACCAACACCTTCATTTGGTAAACGGGCAAAATCGAATGCACGATCTGGGTTACCCACGTTCATCATGATCTTCATTGGTAATTCAGGTAATGAATCAACACGATTGGTCACAACTTCAAATTCTTGCTTACCATCGTAAATGAAACCAGTGTCACCTTCAGCACAAGAAACCGTCACTGTTTGACCGTTCTTGATATGGTCAGTCACATCACCACAACCTACAACAGCTGGAACACCTAGTTCACGCGCAATAATTGCTGCGTGACAAGTACGGCCACCACGGTTAGTCACAATCGCACTAGCACGCTTCATGATTGGTTCCCAATCTGGGTCAGTCATGTCGGTAACTAATACATCACCAGGCTCGATTTGATCCATATCGTCGATAGAAGCAAGCACTTTAGCCACGCCTGTACCGATTTTATGACCGATTGCACGACCTTCAGAAACTACGTCGCCTTTAGTTTTAAGGTGGTAACGCTCAATCAGCTGTACATCTTCACGGCTGCGAACTGTTTCAGGGCGTGCTTGAACGATATAAAGTTTGCCGTCGTTACCATCTTTAGCCCACTCGATGTCCATTGGACGGCCGTAATGCTGCTCAATGATAACCGCTTGTTTCGCCAGCTCCATGACTTCTTCATCGTTAATTGAGAATACGCCACGTTGCTCAGCTGGGATATCTTCGATTTTAACTTGTTTGCCATGTGAAGCATCATCAGAGTAAACCATCTGAATTAACTTGCTGCCGATATTACGGCGCACAACGGCTTGATGCCCTTGCGCTAAAATTGGTTTGTGCACGTAGAATTCATCAGGGTTAACCGCGCCTTGTACAACCATTTCACCTAAACCAAATGATGAAGTGATGAAGACAACGTCGTTATTACCTGACTCAGTGTCCATAGTGAACATCACACCTGATGATGCTTTATCTGAACGTACCATTCGTTGTACGCCAGCAGATAATGCGACACCTTGATGCTCGTAACCTTGGTGAACACGATAAGAAATTGCACGGTCGTTAAATAGCGAAGCGTATACATGCTTAATCGCAAGTAATACAGCGTCAAAGCCTTTAACGTTTAGGAAAGTTTCTTGTTGACCAGCAAATGAAGCATCTGGCATATCTTCAGCTGTTGCTGATGAACGCACTGCAAATGATGCTTCTTGGGTCTCGCTAGAAAGTTGCTCGTAAGCTTCACGAATCGCATCTTCTAGTTCTGGTTGAAATGGGGTATCGATTACCCATTGTCTGATCTGTGCACCAACTTTCGCTAATTCATTTACGTCATCAACATCCAATGTTGCTAGAATATCGAAAATTTTCTGGTTAACACCACTTTGCTCTAGAAACTCATTAAACGCATGAGAGGTTGTAGCAAATCCACCAGGGACTTGAACACCAGCGTTTGCTAGGTTACTGATCATTTCACCAAGTGACGCATTCTTACCGCCAACCTTGTTTACATCACCCATGCCTAGTTCTTGATACCAGAGTATGTATTGCTGCACAGTTATCTCTCCACAAGTTTATTTCAATGGCCCCTTCACACGAGGGCAGCGGCATTCTACACTCCCACACAAGTGACGTAAATCTATAATTTTATTTGTAATTTTATTACTACAAGAGGTCATAATGGCACCAAAAGTATTTTATATATCAGATGGCACAGCAATCACAGCAGAAGTCTTTGGTCATGCCGTACTCTCACAATTTCCTGTGGAATTTGAGACATTTACAATTCCGTTTGTCGAAACTATTCAAAAAGCAGAGAAGGTTAAGCAACAAATAAATGATTGTTTTATTACAACAGGCGAAAGACCAATACTTTTCCACTCAATCGTTAAACCAGAAATTCGGGACATCATTTATTCCAGCGAAGGGTTAGATTACGATTTTTTAAACACTTTCGTTAGCCCGTTAGAAAAACAATTAGGTATCGAAGCCCAGCCGGTGATGAACCGTACCCATGGCAAAAGTAACTTGGGCTATGACTCTCGGATAGAAGCGATAAATTACACAATGGAGAACGATGATGGCCAAACCATGAAGCATATGGACAAAGCCGACATCATTTTATTGGGTGTTTCACGCTGTGGTAAAACCCCTTCAAGTTTATATTTATCGATGCAATTTGGTATTAAAGCTGCTAACTATCCGTTCACTGAAGATGATATGGATAACTTAAAGTTACCCGAGGCGTTAAAGCGTAATAAATCTAAACTGTTTGGTTTAACCATTGATCCCAACCGCCTGCATGAGATCCGTCAAGGCAGAATGGAAAATAGCCGCTACTCTTCTTTAAGGCAGTGTCGAATCGAAGTGAAAGAAGTCGAAATGCTGTATAAAAAAGAACGTATCCCGTTTGTGAACACCACCTTCCACTCTGTTGAAGAAATTTCAGCAAAAATTCTTGATGTCACAGGCTTAAAACGCCACATGTTTTAAGTTTTATTATGCTATTTAATGCCTTAAATCTAATTTAACGTATTATTCATGTTAGCGAAAATGCTGAACTAACAGCATTTTCAGCTAACTTAGGTCAAATTATCCACTTTTGTTCAATAACTTCGTCGATTTCAACGTGTCTATCGCCTGCTAATTCGTTATAATCCCGAGCAATATGATGTTAATTCATCGCAAACATGCTCGGTAAAATGAATGACAATTAAAACTGACGAACTACGTACCTCTCTTTTATGTAAGGTAATTTCACCTGCGCAACTCGCATCTGAATACCCATTAACCCAAGATGCTGCTGACTATTTAGTTGCGCAACGTCGTGAAGTTGAAGCCATCATAGCAGGCGAAGATCAAAGACTTTTAGTAATTATTGGCCCTTGCTCCATTCACGATACGGAAGCAGCTTTAGATTACGCTCAACGTTTAGCGAAATTACATCACGAGTTAAAAGAAGACTTATGCATTGTTATGCGTGTCTATTTTGAGAAACCTCGTACTATTGTTGGTTGGAAAGGATTAATTTCAGATCCTGATCTAGACGGTAGTTTTAGCCCTAATAAAGGCTTAAGAATGGCTCGCCATTTATTACAGCAAATCACTGAACTTAAATTGCCAATCGCAACTGAATTCTTAGACATGGTCAATGGCCAATACATTGCTGATTTAATCACTTGGGGTGCGATCGGTGCCCGCACAACTGAAAGCCAAATTCACCGTGAAATGGCATCAGCATTATCATGCCCTGTCGGATTTAAAAATGGGACAGATGGCAATATCAACATTGCGGTTGATGCAGTTCGTGCAGCACAAGTGCCACATATTTTTTACTCTCCAGATAAAGATGGAGCAATGGCTGTTTACCGTACCCACGGGAACCCATACGGCCATATCATTTTACGTGGTGGCAAAAAGCCGAACTACTCAGCCGAAGATATCGAATCAGTTCGAGCGCAACTTGAAAAAGTGGATGTAACCCAGCGTATCGTTGTTGATTTCAGTCATGGCAATAGTGAAAAGAAACATAAAAATCAGCTCAACGTTGCCGATAGTATTATGGAACAAATGCGTAACGGTAGCACTGCTGTTGCCGGTATTATGGCCGAGAGTTTTATGGTTGAAGGTAATCAGAAAGTCGTTGACGGCCAGCCATTAACCTATGGCCAAAGCATCACCGATGCCTGTCTGCACTGGGAAGATTCTGAAAAATTACTTAGAAACCTAGCGCAAGCATCGAAAGATCGCCGTGCTCTACTAGCAAAATAACAATAATATTGGGTAGTGCTAAATAGACTATTTACTGCAATGTGGTAGTAATAGTAATGGCTTAAACAATAACATGAGTTATAGTTAAAAATACCAATCATATGATTGGTATTTTTGTTTCTAAAGCCAAATAATTGAGCCTTTTATAAAGTCCGATTAACTAGCTGGGCAGAAATGTAACACTAAGCGGGCTTGTATCTTCATCCAGAGATTGTAGAGATAACTTTTCAAACAATGTATGAATAGCCATAAAACTCTCCACGAGTTTAGGATCAAAGTGCTTACCTTTACCTTCTAAAATTAGTGAAACCGCTTGTTGATGGGTAAAAGGCTTTTTATAACAGCGTGGTGAAGTGAGTGCATCGTAAACATCCACTAAGGCTACAATTCTTGCAGATAAAGGGATCTCAATCCCAGATAGACCTTTTGGGTAGCCACTGCCATCCCACTTTTCATGGTGACCACCGGCAATATCACGACCCATTTTAATATAGCCACACTCAGGAGCAAATTGAGTTATGCTTTCAAGCACTTGGGCTCCAATGACAGGATGCGCTTTAATATGTTCAAACTCATCAGCCGTTAACTTGCCTGGCTTTAATAAAATAGCATCGGCAATGCCAACTTTACCGATATCGTGCAGTACCGAGGATAAGGCTATCTCAGTAATAAACGCTTTAGTCAGCTCTTCTGGTGCATCATTATCTACATAACGTTGTTTGGCTAACATGGATGCATACTGTTGCATTCTCAGTAAATGAGCGCCAGTTTCATTGTCTCTATACTCTGCCAATTTAGCTAACCCAATGACGGTTGCTCGCCTTGATGTTGAAGTGTTTTCTAGTGAACTTGATAACTTACCTAACAAGTAAGCGGTTGAAATGGTAACAATGGCATTGGTCACAATAAAATTGACAACCACAACGGCCCAAATCACCCAATTATAGCCATCAATACTAGGCCATATATGTAAATCAAAATGATATGCAAAACCAAGAATGACCAGTGATACAGCATTGATTACCTGTGCAAGGTTACTGGCTTTTTTTCCCAACAAAATACATGTTAATGGTGGAAAAATGAATAACCAAAAAAAACCTGCACCACTTGGTCCTATCGCCACTAAAAAACCAAGCCCTATGCTAAAAGCTAATAAGCTGCCGATAGAAAACCGAGTCCTATCACTGAGGTTTTTATCGTAAATGATGAACAGTAAAATAGCGTAAACTATGGTATCGAACACAGCCATTGAAAGTAAGTCAGCTTGAATACAAAGATAAACACTAGTGAAATAGACTGGTACACAGGCAATAGCTAACAAGGTAAAAATACGATAAAAGATAACCCGGCGCCAAAATGTAAGCGAATCCCCTTCAGCCGTTTTTTCAATGAGTACGTTATCTGCTAGTGACATATTTCTTCCCTGAAGTAGCATGAGTATTTCTATTACCCCGCTTTCCTTCAAGTAATTATTGTCGAGTTTTTCAATAACGCAACAGACAGCATCTATCATCAGCACATCAATTACTTTGATGAGTAAATTATATTGTTATGAAATAAGGCAAAGGCTACAATCCTCTAATACAACATGGAATGATGAGTAATATTCAAAGGAATTGGAATGAGTCGTAGTACAAATAATGTCAGTTTTACCAGCATACTTTTAAGCACCTTATTACTTTCTTCACAAGTAAATGCAACTCCGGAAGAATTCAAACAAGCTTACGAAGCTTATAATGTCGCATTTAAAGCAGGGAATACCCAACAATCTGCTCACGCGGCCCAACAAGCTTATGACTTAGGTCAACATATCTACGGTGAAACCAGTATCGATACGACCAATCTAGGTTTTAATTTAGCCATAGCGCTTAGCAATAATAAGCAACATGAAGACGCTGCACCATATTATGAACAAACATTAGAGCAGTATAAAAAACATTACGGCGAAGATAGTGTCCAATTGGTTGATCCTCTCTTAACCTATGCTGATAAAACTAAGGATTTGAAACTTGCTAAAGGTTTACTTTCTAAAGCTCGAAAAATTGCTTCAGATAGCGAACAACCAATATTATATGCTCACACCCTTTCAGCATCTTATAGCAAGCTTGTACAAACGAAATATGATAAAAAGCAAGTACGTAAATATATACTGCAAGCGAAAGAAATATACACCGAACTCCTGCCAATGGACTCAACTGTTTTAGTTAACTCAAGATTTGAAAGTTCAGCGGTATATCTTGCTAATAAAAAATATGACCAAGCAGAAATAGAATTACTGGAAGTAATCAAACAATATCAAATGTTGGATTATTCTCACCCATATGAACTAGCAGCCCATGCGAGATTAGTAACACTTTATAGTCAAAAAAATAAAGCTGAACAAGCTACCGAACATTGCCTTGCCATAGGTAGCATGAAACCTTGGAGCCAAGAGCAACAACAAACTCCAATTTACCGTGTCAATCCAAACTACCCAATAAGTAAAGCAAGAAGTGGCGTTGAGGGAATGGTGGTACTAAGCTTTACTGTTAATGAGCAAGGCTTTGTATCTGAACCTGAAATAGTCAACTCAACAGGTGGTAAAGCATTTGAAGATGAAAGCATTAAAGTTCTTGAACAATGGCGCTATGCCCCTAAGTTTGAAGATGGCAAACCCGTTAAGGCTGAAACACGGGTTAGGCTCGATTTCACTTTAGGCTAACAACCCTGATAAATATCTGTTTCTAAAAGCCTTGATGATACGCTACTCAAGGTTTTTTTGTATCAATAGAATTAGCTAAGCCAACCACTGCTTATTACCAGAATAACAAAGTATTGTATCCGATCCTTTCCACCCTACCTCTTCTTTTACAGGTCAATTATCAACGACGCTAGGTTAAAAAGTTGACGAGCACGTCAACTTACGGCTAAGGTCTTAAACAGATAATTGTTGCAGTTCGGTTAATTCACATTTTATTTGCACTGTAACTTTACATTTTAAACCAATACCGACTGCTAAGGAGAACCGCTTGATGACACAATCTAAAACCAGTGCCAGCATTCTTGGCCTTTTATTATTCATCGGTATGGCAGTGCTCGGTGTATTACTAAAACAAGCCATAATTGAATACAAGCTACTAGATAGGAGCGTCACGGTTAAAGGTCTAGCAGAGAACGAATATTCTGCAGATATCGTCATTTGGCCGATACAATTTACCGCAGCCAGTAATCAGCTAGAAGATTTATATGTTGAAGTTGAAAAGCAGAACAAACTTATCAATGATTTTTTAATTTCACACTCAATCAAAACAGACGAAATTACAATATCGGCTCCCATGATTACCGACAAACTTGCTCAGCAGTATGGTGGCAATCAAGCAGTTGAGTTTCGCTATACCGCGTTACAAACAATGACTGTGTACTCTTCAGAGATTGACACCGTTCGACAAGTCATGCCAGAAATATCTCAGCTCGGTAAACAAGGGATTGTATTTTCGCAGAATAACTATGATGCGCAAATCGAGTACATTTTCACTCGATTGAATGATGTGAAACCACAAATGATTGAGCAATCAACCAACAATGCACGTTTAGTTGCTGAAAAATTTGCGACCGACTCACAAAGCCAACTTGGAAAAATCAAACGTGCATCTCAAGGGCAGTTCAGTATTACAAATAGAGACAAAAATAACCCTCACATAAAACGGGTTCGAGTTGTATCAACAATAGAATATTACTTAGCTGACTAATAAAAATAAAAAAGGAAGGCAGATAATGGATAATAACTATAAAAAAGAGCTGAATCGAAGGTATATAACTGGTTTACTCATGACCTTTGGCTTATTGGTCATTTTAACATTAATGGTATTTTCAAGCGGTTTAATTGCAGCTGAAACCACGGTAAATGAGTCAAAAACCAAAACATTGATATTAGTTAGACACGCTGAAAAATTATCAGGTAAAGATCCTCAGTTATCAAAAGCAGGTCAACAACGAGCCCAGCAATTGGCCCATTTACTATCCTCTGTTTCTTTATCCGCAATTTACAGCACAAATTACAAACGTACTCTGCTCACAGCAAAACCAACTGCTGATAGTCAAAAATTACCTATCACTTCTTATGATCCGAAAGAGCTTTCTTCGTTTTCACAGTTACTTACATCATCACATGATAATCATATTTTAATCGTCGGCCACAGTAACACCACGCCTGCGTTAGTCGATTTACTTGGAGGCGAATCAGGTAAAGATATTGATGAAGTGACAGAGTATGATCGTGTTTATATTCTTACTATTGAAAGTCAAGACAACACACATTCAACGAATGTGTCGACATTAGTTCTTCGCTACTAAATCTTTCAGCGACTCAAGATGACTCACTTTTTGCATCACTCTCGTTAAATATTGTTATTGTTAACAAACCTACCTATTTAAATCACTTATCCGTATAATCCTGCCTCCAACTAGATGTACTAAGCAATTAATTAGGTAGTTGTATGCCCTTTACCCAAAAAGAACAAAACGAAGAAACACCACAGTACTCCGCTGATATTTTAGCCAGAATCGAACAATCTGAAGCCAAAGTCATTAAAGCTATTTTCCCTTCAAATACCAATCATCATAATACGCTTTTTGGTGGCGATGCCCTTGCTTGGATGGACGAAACAGCGTTTATTGCTGCTACCCGATTTTGCCGTAAAGCATTAGTCACAGTGAGTTCTGACCGAATTGATTTCAAAAAAGCAATTCCTGCTGGGAGCCTTGCTGAGCTCGTAGCTCGAGTCATTCATGTTGGGAATACATCTTTAAAAGTGGAAGTAAATATCTACGTTGAGGATATGTATCAAGATCTTCGAGAGCACGCTATTAGAGGTGTATTCACATTCGTTGCGGTCGATAATGAACGTCACCCAATTCCAGTTTGGCCAGTCCAACACCCTGCTTAGTCATTTCATTATCCCATAGCAATCATTGGCGAATGTATTCATTTTTCCCAATGATTGCTTACACTGTTTATAATTTCGACTAATCAATTAGCTTAACTTTGACACTGCAACCACCTAAAAGTGGTAGCTTTTCTTACTCAAACACCCTGCTTATTAGACAAAGGTCTAAAGCCAGTTTTAAAATCATTGTTTTCGATATACTGTTTCACTTTATCGTGGATCGATTGCCCAATTATCTGTTACATTAAAATTACCTTCACGTGCAACCAAGACAACTAAAAAGCCATGAAGCTTCAAAACTTAAATATTATTATCGCCGATGACCATCCCTTATTTCGTAATGCCTTACGACAAGCATTAAATAATGCTTTTCAAGGTACTAATTGGTTTGAAGCTGACAGTGCCGATGCCTTACAGCAAGTGCTTGATGACAAAGCAGCAGATCTAGACTTAATCTTACTCGATTTGCAGATGCCTGGCTCACATGGCTACTCGACCCTTATCCATCTTCGAGGTCATTACCCTGATATCCCAGTTGTCGTCATTTCAGCCCATGAAGACGTGCAAACAATCAGCCGTGCTATTCATTATGGAAGCTCAGGGTTTATTCCCAAATCTGCATCTATGGATACACTAAAAGAAGCATTAGATGCTGTGTTATATGGTGATATTTGGCTACCTGAAGGCACGGAAATCCTTGAAGTTGATGACGATCCGACTAGCCAAATGGCAAGCAAGTTATCTGATTTAACGCCGCAGCAATACCGCGTATTACAAATGTTTGCTGAAGGTTTACTGAATAAACAAATTGCCTATGACTTTGGTGTATCTGAAGCCACGATTAAAGCCCATGCTACGGCCATTTTCCGTAAACTCGGTGTCAGAAATCGCACTCAAGCGGTAATAGCACTTCAACAATTAGAAATGGAAAAGGTAGATCTATCATAACCTCACTCTCTCAATTACCGTTTTCTCAAGCCTGTGAGAACAACAAGCATGCAATCATTAAAGAGTTACAACAGATTTTAGCCACTCGCCAACAGGTTTTAGAAATTGGCAGTGGCACTGGGCAACATTGCGTATTCTTTTCTTCTCAATTACCACACTTACAATGGCAAGCGAGCGATCAACCTAGCTACCTGGCTGATTTAAATCGCCGTATTACGCTCGAAGGGTCAGTTAATCTACTACCTGCAATCGCCCTCGATGTAATGCAACCGTGGCCTCAGGCGCTGAATGAAAATGAGATTGATGCAGTCTTTACGGCCAATACATTGCATATTATGAGCCAAGCTATGGTTAACGCCTTTTTTAACCAAATTGGGAAGCATATCTCACAAGATGCAGCGCTAATTATCTATGGTCCTTTTAATTATAAAGGCCGCTACACCAGTGACAGTAATGGGTCATTCGATCAATGGTTAAAAGAAAATAACCCTGAAAGTGGTATTCGCGATATAGAATGGATAGAAACCCTGGCCACTGAACAAGGGTTTAACCTTCAACATGACTTCGCTATGCCCGCAAATAATCGCTTACTGCATTTCAGCCGGTAAATTCAAAAGCAAGTAATTGAGTTACAAACTCAGTTGAAATGGATATTAGAGTTAAGTTAAACGCTAAAAACTTAATCCGTAAAAACAATTAGTGAAATGCTTTTTTTATCGTAAAAACTTTGTAAGCTAACCATTAGAATTTTGAAATTAAATGATCCTCACCAATACAAGGACAGCGCATTATGGGTTCGGTTACCACTAAAAAACACCCTAACGGTTTAGATTATGTCGAAATAAATACCGATTTGTGCCAAGCCAGCATTTTTCTTCAAGGCGCACAAATTGATTTCTTCAAGCCAAAAGACAAAGCACCTCTTCTTTGGGTATCTGGCGCTGATGATTATCAACCTGGTAATGGCATACGCGGCGGGATCCCTGTTTGCTGGCCTTGGTTTGGAGCAAGTGACATCCCCGGATTCCCTCAACATGGCTTTGCTAGAACCAGTCTTTGGTCTCTCGCCTCTGTAAAAATGCGTAATCAAGTTGTCAATTTAGTTTTTACCTTGGCCATCACAGAGGACAATAAACAATACTGGCCTCATGATACGGAAGTTAGCGTATTATTTACCTTAGGTGAAACCCTTTCAGTCAGCATTGTCAATAAAAATAACTGTGACTACGATGTTAATCTAACTCAAGCATTACACACTTATTTTCCTATCGGTGATATTCATCAGCTTAAAGCAACTGGTTTTACTGGGGCTAAATACATCGAATTTGCAAAAGGCCCTTACCTGCAAGAAGGCGATGAAGTTAACTTTACTCGTGAAACCGATCGTGTCTATACCGATTTAGCCCCTGTTCAACATTTACACACACCAGAAGGGACAATTGAAGTAGCAAGAGAGAACAGCCAGTCTGCAGTGCTATGGAACCCATGGATTGACAAGTCTCAGCGATTATCTCGCTTTAACGATGAAGATTACCTCACTATGGTGTGCCATGAAGCGGCTAACGTACTTGAAGACCAAGTCAGACTAGCACCGGGAGCAAGCCATACATTAACAACTCATATCCGCTGGGTTTAACATTACTATCAGTCTTCACGAAGCTACGTTTAGATTTTTGCTTAAAGCTTAAAACCAAGCTTTATTAGTCGCAAATACTTGGCCAACATAGATTTATGCGCTGTGATTGGCCATGTTTTCTTCTCACAAAAGACAACACGGTCAAATAGACAAGACACGAAAAATCAGATTAGCCTTTTTATGTTGTTGATGTATATGACTAACTACAGCCATCAATTTTTAGCTATGCTATTCTTTACCGCACTTCATAAATCAATACCTTAAGACAGAACTTTGACATGACAGTTCGAATTTTCACTGTTAAACGACTTCTCATTATGTGTCTCACATTGGCCACAATATTTGCTGTGTTCATCCAACAAAATTTTCGGACGATTGCACTGAATATCGTGAACTCGTTAGCAGAGCCATACAGTGTAAGAGTTTTGGATGCCAAGGTTAGTATTGATAGTGCTAATCAATGGCATTTCCCTTTCATATTAGTTCGTTATCAAGATAGTGAAATCGCCCTTCATGAAGTTAAAATCCAACTCAACAATGGGTATAATATCTTAAAAAATATGAAGTTATCACTAGAAGATATTAGTGATTTCAGTGTGAATAAAATTGATGTTAACTTGGGAGATAGTTTTTTTCAGCCCCAACAGCAAACAGATAACGCTGGGAGTATAGGATTAAGTTTATCGCACATTCCCGAAATAAAATTAGCAGCAATAAATATCTATTTACCATTTCAAAATAATGATCGTGCAATTATTCAAGCTAAGCACCTGAATTTGCTGACACCTAAACTCAGTCATGCACAACCAAGTCGTTCTATACGTAAAACGTTAAGCGGTGAATTTTTAGTCATGCAACAAGCTGTTGCAAACCTATCTCTAACACTCGATTCCACTCAATGGCAGCTTACTCACTACACAGAACTTAACTCACTCCGTGAAGGGTTGGAACAACTGAGCCTCACCCTAAACGAATATGCCTTACATACTCAGAAAGACGGTATACAGGATAAGGAACGAGCCAGTTCTTCTTTAGAACAATCCTCTTTTTTATCAACATTAGACTCAATACAAAGTGCCATAAGCACGCATATGCTGACAATTAAAGGGCTTTGGAATAGCACAACTTCAATAGATTTAATCACTGGGGCAATCCAAAGCAAGCAAACAATTAATGAGTTAACTATCAGCTCATCAGCAGTTAAAAACGTTGCTTTTAATCCTGCATCGCCAATTCAGCTAGAAATAAACTACAAGCCTGAAGAAGATACGGTTTCGCCAAACCTAAACGTTAAACTTGCCCCAATAAGCTGGCAACAAAGTACAGACAAACGCCAGTTGGAACAATTGATCCAACTACTGCAGCCTTCAATAGTGTTGCCAACAGAGAAACATGAATTAATAAAACAGCTTGAGCACCCTATTCTTTGGCAACTCGCTCTTACCAAACCTCTGACTATACAAACAAGATTGGATGAACAAGCAGCTATTACAGCGAATTATGATGCCGCTATCAACATTTCTCATCCTGTTTTGTCAGCTGATATCACTCTAAAAAATAATCATATCGTAAAAGATAATTCAGATATCAGCTTTGACACAGAAGTATTAAGCCACCTTAAGCAGAAACAACACATCAACCTAACCGCTATGGATTTTATCCCCCATGAGATCAGTTTCGAAAATAGTGAACTAACAACAGATATTTCAATCAAGGCAACAAATAATACTGCCGACATGGTTATTAATAGCGCGTCAATATATTCAGATAAACTCGATGCCACCATTAATCATAAAAACCTAAATACAGAAAATGTATATTGGAAGCTAACAGAGCCGTCAAGTCTTACAGTATCTCAAACGCCTTCTTTAACATCTTCTAATGCTGCTTTGCAGCCATCTAACCTTAATCCCTCGAACTCACCTGTACCATTGCGTTCAGTAATTAAGTTTAACGTAAATGGTTTTGCATTAGGCTTCGATTCCTTTTCATTTACTCAGCCAACACCCTTAGCATTTAATAAGCCAAGTTATGAGGCTCAATTAGGCAAGTTTCGAATTGAAGCTAAACAAAACATTGAATTAACATTGAACGAAACCACGCCTAGCATTGACCTACTATCGCAAGCCTTATCCCAAACCAATCAGTCAACTCTTAGTTGGCAACTGAATAATATTAAGCTTGATAAGCTTATCCCGAGTAAGTCGAGAACACGCCGTTATAAGGCATTAAGATTCGATCAAATAAATTTAGATCAAACACTATCATTAAAACAACAATTACTGACGGGAACTGAGCAATGGCAACTTGACGCCCTTTCGCTATCTAGCTATCACTTATTAAAATTGCCCCAGCAGCACCAGCCTGCCTCACTCGCCGGACAATGGTCATTTGACACTGAACTGGCAGATATTCTTTCGACATTTGAACATACCCAGATGCTGCCTGATAACATGAAAATAGATGGCCGCAGTAAATTAAACGCTGGCTTTGCATTAATCGAGGCCCAAGGTGTGTCACTTTTTGAAATGAAGTTCGAGCAACAGCTGACCAATATCGACGCAAAATACCACGAAAATGTGATGTATGATGCTACAGCTCAAGCTAATTGCCAGTTTAATTGGCAACAAGCACATAGCACACCTGAACGACCCGAAACATTCAGCCAAAGTCGATTGCTATGCCAACAAGCACAAATAGATATTCCCGAGGCATACGCAGGGATAAACCTAGACAACATTAACTTATCAGCCAATTTATCCTTAGGTAAAAACGAACAAGTACCTGCCAAAAATTGGTTACAAGAAATCAGCGGCCTTAGTGATACTGACGTCAATTTGACTGCCAGCGGCGACTTACTTGATGGGGAGTTTCTAATTCCTGAGTTTTATTTAAGGTTACACGATATCTCAGAGGGCTACTTTGTCCTTAATGGGATCAGTCTAGAAGCCTTATTAGCAGCGCAGCCCCAAGTCGGTGTTTATGCAAATGGGATTTTTGATGGTGTACTTCCCGCCACGTTAGTGGATGGCAAAGTCACCATAGCGGGCGGTCATCTTGCCGCGAGAAAACCTGGCGGGTTAATTCAAGTATCTAATAACCCAGCACTTGAACAAATAAGGGCTTCACAACCCCATCTTGATTTTGTGGTGCAAGCTCTAGAACATCTCGAATATAGCCAACTAAGCAGTACATTCGATATGAAAGATAACGGTGATGCGAGTTTGAAAGTGCAAGTAAAAGGTAAAAGCCAAGACATTGAAAGGCCAATACATTTGAACTATTCTCATGAAGAGAATTTATTTCAACTGTATAAAAGTACCCAGATTGGCAATCAACTGCAAAATGACATCGAACGTTCCGTGAAGTAAAAGGACCACTCAGTGAAAACACCTTACGTTGTTAATATTATTTTTATCAGTTTCTGTTGCTTAGCTGCTGTGGCATGCTCGCCTACGGTAAAAATAGCGCCACCAGATAAACCCATCGAAATTAATCTAAACGTGAAAATCGAGCACGAAATTATTATCAAAATAGATAAAGAGCTCGATGTATTGCTCGAAGATGACAAATTATTTTAGTTATAGGGAGCAATACCAATGAAAGTTCAATTAATTGCTTTACTAACCGGACTATTGTTTTCAAGTTCTGCACTTGCATTGACCTTACAGCAGGCTAAGAGTCAGGGCTTACTTGGCGAACAAACTAACGGATACTTAGGGTTAGTCGTCAACAATGAGCAAGCCAAAAAAGTCATGAATGATGTCAATGCAAAACGGAAACTACACTACCAAAAAATAGCTAAAAAGAATAAGTTATCGACTGATGATGTAGCCATGCTCGCAGCAAAAAAAGCCATAGCAGCTGCCAAAAAGGATCATTATATTCAAACGGTTTCTGGTAAGTGGCAACAAAAATAATGGCAGTTAACTCATCTTTGCTTGGTTACTGATCAAGCAAAGATTTCAGCAATAGACCTATTTAGTCTTTAATTAACGTTCTTGCTAGCCCTTAACCCACCATAAGCGCAACCTGTCATTTCCTCTCTGGTATTTTACAAAGTAAAGCTTAAACCATACATTTTTTAATGGTATTTTTTCTAGTTCAAAAGTGTTACATTTGTAACATGTCAATTTTTTGTCTGGTGCCAAATAACCACACATCCAACCGCTAAAATTATATGAATAAGACACTCACTATAATAATTACAATTTGTCTTTTCGTGGCAACCCCACTGCAAGCAAAACCCGTAGTAAACGTCGGGGGCTATTTGTTTGCTCCTTATGTTGATGTATCCGAAGACGGCTTATTTCAAGGTTTTACTATTGATCTCATTGCTGCCTTTAATCAACTACAAACTGAAGTTGAGTTTCAATTTGTTAATACAAGTATTGAGAATCGCTACCAAGCCTATGATATAAGACGGTTTGATATGATGTTTTTTGAAAGTCCTATTTGGGGCTGGAAAAGCTTCACAGCCGAATTTATTCCTCTAGACATTGTTGATGGCGAAGTGTTTATAACACTTAGAGATGGGGTGAAAGATCAGCAGTACTTTGATAGTTTTGGAAATAAATCACTCAGTTTAGTCAGCGGTTATCATTATCAGTTTGCCCAGTGGAATAACAATGAACAAGATCTAATGAGCGATTTTGATATTCAATTTGTTCATACTAACCGAGCATCAATTGAAAGCGTATTAAAAGGCAGAGCTGACATTGCCCCTGTCACCTTATCTTACCTGCAGCATTACATTAAAATGTATCCAAAAATCAGAGATAACCTGCTAATTTCAGAGAAATTAGATCAAACATATTCTCATAGTATTTTGTTAAACCCCAAGGCTGTAATTTCTAAAACGAAATTGCAAAAATGGTTATCTGATTTACAGGAATCAGGTCGACTCAATCGAATAGCAAAAAAATATGATTTAGCGATAAAACCCAGATAAAAAAATAACCCCATTAAATGTTCAATTAATGGGGTTAATGATTAAAAAAACCAAACGTATTTCGTTCGGCTTTATATTTGATATTACATAGTAACCATAGCCCAATACTCTAGGCGTGATTGCGGGTCTAAGACGACTTTTTTACATAGCTCTTTATATTTTCCCATTAAAGGGCCTAAACCACTTGAGCCACCTAAACTTGCAATCTGTTGCTCTTTGGCTTCAGCAACTGCGGTTGTCACAGCATCTGCAGCCA
Source organism: Shewanella sp. P1-14-1 (assembly GCF_001401775.1). Taxonomy (NCBI): domain Bacteria; kingdom Pseudomonadati; phylum Pseudomonadota; class Gammaproteobacteria; order Alteromonadales; family Shewanellaceae; genus Shewanella; species Shewanella sp. P1-14-1. The sequence goes on from NZ_LKTL01000004.1 coordinate 87,516, forward strand.
TATATTGACCAGCTAATTTTTCAGCTTCTTCACCTGAGGTTTTTAATCGAGAACCCACAGCTTGCATTTGCGGCGCATCCATTCCCATGATCACCCCAGAGGCAATTTCATAATAAGCTGCACATTGAACTAACTCATTACTAAACGCCGCTTCAGCCTTATCTTGCGCACTTGCCTGAAAACTTGCTGTCATCAACACAGCGGCAGATAACATATATCCTTTTTTGCCCATGAAATTTCCTTTACATATTTTATTTCTACAAGACAATCATTACGTTAGATTCACAAGGCTAACGATATTTAATTACTTGTTTTAGTTAGTAGTTTATTTCTGTATTAAGCATCGCATTAGCATATTGCTGACGATAATAATCTAAACGGTGCTTTAAATGCTTTTGAACCGTTGTCCACTCAGTATCAATAATGGAATACACAACCGTATCTCTTACTGTGCCATCTTTAAGAATTTTATGGTTTCTCAGCACACCGTCTTGTTTAGCACCTAAGCGCATAATGGCTTGTCTTGATGCTTGGTTATGCCAGTGTGTTCTAAACTCCACTGCCATGACATCTAACGTATTAAAAGCATAATCCAATAACAATAACTTGCTTTCGGTATTAGCTGACGTTCGTTGGGCACGTTTAGCATACCAAGTGTAGCCAATCTCTAGACGACGATTAGGCTGATCCCAATGACAAATTCGAGTACAGCCAATAATTTCACCTGAAGTTTTATCCCTGACCACAAACGCTAATGACTCACCTTGTTTTTCTTGTTGTAGCGCTTTCTCTACATAAGCTTTCATTTCATCTGGGTGTGGAACCGAGGTAAACCATAACTCCCAAAGGTTGCCATCTGCACTTGCTAAACTAAGAGCAGCAACATGATCGATACTTAGCGGTTCTAAAATGACATGGTCGCCGGTTAGCACACTATGACTGTCTATGTTTGCCATTCTTACTCCCTTACCAAATAGTTAACTTAGTCACACAATGACAGAATACATGATCTGAATCAGAAAAAAATCATCTTTATCAGTAGAGAAACATAATTATTGTTTTCGATTAGTGTGTTAGCGACCTAAAAGGACAAGATTTACTAAGTTGAAACGTAAAAAGGCCAATAAATCAATATTGGCCTTTGAGTAACCTAATGGACGCCTCAATTACGGCATAGTCGTTAACGACTTTAATACCAATGCTTTTAGATACTTATTGCGAAAAAGATAGTTGATAAACACTCGTCGTTCCGCTTACTTCATTGCCAACTATCAATAATGGCAAACCATTTGGACTGTTTTCTGGGCTAACAAATTTCATTCCTTCAGGACCAAGATCGCCTGCTAATTCTGGTTGACCAGAAATGTCGCTGCCGTCTATTTCAAATTCAATGTCAAAATCACGATTAACAACATAATCGACAAATCGAACATCAAAAGGGTTACTGATATCGTAAATCATAAAACCAGACGTACGCTCAAGGCCGATAAATGCATATTGTTTACCTGCAATTTGACCAATAGCTAATGCTTCTGGCTCAGGTCCTTTATCATCGCTTCGGCTGTCACCTTTACTTTCTTCATTATGATTATTGAAGTTGTCAGCTAAAATTGCAGCGGTAATACGCTCAAATTGACTACCACTATCAAAGACTAATTGACCATCATGAGTCCAAATAGAAAATGAACGAGCACCATAAGAAACGATTCTATCCATATCTCCATCGCCATCATCATCCCCCATTGTCGTTGTCACCTTTAGTCGGCCCAATTGCGTTTTATCTTGAGCTGCAGCGACTTGAGGATGATTAGCATCTAAGAGTAAATCTTCCGCTCGTGCCTCTTCAGAAAAGCCATCATAATCACGGGCATCTCCTTCATTAGCACTGACCACAAATGTTTGTTCATTCCATTGATAAGAAGCGATCGTATCTGGTTGATACATACCATAAACACCTTCATAAGCTTGGATATTGATAGCATCATCTTTATCACTTGCATCAATTTCATTTCCTACATCACCATAATGCTTAAGACCTAGGGCATTAATCTGCTCAACAGTATTATCAGTCAAATTAATCACCGCAATGGCATTATTTTCCTGCAAGCTAACATAGGCATATTTATTATCTAATGAAACAGCAATATATTCAGGCTCAAGATCTTGTGATACCGAAGCGCCGGGACCATTTAACTTAATCAAGTCGCTCATTTCATCATGGCGCGTACCACCAGCATCAAAGTCATTAAAATCAATGATTGTCGAAATATCAGCAGGACTATTATCAGCTATTGTAATCACGGCAACTGAACCTTGTGGATCAACACTATAATCACTATTGGGCTCACCTTCGTTCGCTACGATGACGAGAGCGCCGTCATGACTAAATACAAGGTTGTCTGGCAAAGCACCAACGGTAACCGCTTTAATATAACTTGCTTCACCTGTTGCTGATAATCGATAAAAGGCTATAACGCCATTGCCTTGAGTCGCATTCCCTAACTCATCGGCCCTTTCAACTGCAACAGCTAACAAGTCGTCATATATACTGATGCTATTTACATTACCTAAGCCTGTTATTTCGGCATCGGTAGCCACATCTAAACTAAACACCTTAGTTAGATTATCTAAATTAGTCGCTGCTATATCATCAGCTGTCATTACAGTGTTATCACCTTCTGTAGATAGCACTGAAATATCTAACGCATCAACCAGGCCGCTATGTGCATTAACCACAAAAACAAGTCTACTTTGTGTATGGTAATCGACAATTTCAGCAGCACTTTGTCCAAAAATACCAGACTGATAACGTCCAACTAACTCTGCTGATAATGCACCTTGTTGCTCATGACACATGATTTGAGTTTGTGAAGAATCAATTTCGTCAATGTCCAGTATTCCATTACCGTTGACATCCAAGCCAGTCTCAATTTGTTGTCCGCCAAAAGGACATTGTGCATGTCCAGTCAGTAGCTCACTTGCTAGTAATAATGAACTTTGACCATTGATTCCATTACTGCCGTCCTGTCCATTACTGCCATCATCGCCATCACACCCTGATAAAGTCATTACAGACATCATTGCGACTAAAGGTAAAACTGCTGTTTTCATGTTTGTTCCTGTTGCGTACTTGTTATAAAAATTTCAAGTAAGCTACGCAAACTCAATGACAATCAAACGACGAGACTGTTAAGGTATTGTGACAAAAAACTTGGGTTAACCAGTAAATAAATTGATACAAGTTCATAAAAATTATTTCGCTCTATTAGCAAGTTCTCATGATAAAATTTAAACACTTAATTCTTCATCTACTTCATATTTCCCTATTCTTTCAATAAACTGAGGTTAGAGTGAGCCAGTCTTTAAACACGCATCACAATACTACTCCGCCAAATGTGCCGAATTTAGCAATGCTAATTCCAATGCTTGCTGCCATTGTGGCCATTACGCCACTCGCTATCGACATGTATCTACCTGCCATGTCGAATATCGCTCAAACGTACTCAACGCACGTTACCACTGTGCAGCAGTCATTGAGTATCTATCTTGCTGGGTATGCATTAGGCATGCTTACATTCGGCCCGCTTGCTGATCGTTTTGGCCGCAGACCACTAGTCATTTTTGGTCTCAGCGGATTTACCGTTATCAGCTTCTTTATTTCAATATGTAGCTCAATCGAAGTGTTTTTAGCATTGCGTTTTGTGCAAGCATTTATTGGCGCAGCTGCCACAGTGGTGGTTCCGGGTTATATCAAAGAGGTATATGGTGATAACACCGCTAAAGGGATGTCATACGTCAGCTTAATCATGATGCTCGCACCATTATTAGCTCCCTCTTTAGGTAGCTTGATACTGGAGCTGGGTGAATGGCCGTTAATTTTTCTCAGTCAAAGTTGCTATGCAATTGCCTTGCTACTGATTGTCTTGTTCAAGCTAAAAATGCCCAGTGATAAAGCGGCTGATACACGAAGTAAGCAATCTTTCTTTGCTGCCTATAAAACCGTATTAACTCGCCAAGGCGTCAAAGTAAACATCACATGTGGTGTATTAACCTCATTTGCGTTTTTTTGTTATTTAACAGCTTCACCATTTATTTATATGGAAGTATTCGGACTCGATAAAACCTTATTTGCTGTTTTATTTAGTACCAACGTCGGTGCACTCATGCTGGCAAATATAATCAATTCTAGAATCGTAACTCGATATGGTTCAAGCCGTATGTTATTTGTGGCAACAGTTTTTGGCTCATTAGCTGCCACAGGATTATTAATCGTCAATATTGTCGATTTAAGTTATCACTACACTGTTGCAATGCTGATCCCTTTAATGGGCTGTTTAGGTATCATGTCTGTCAATGCTGATGCCATTGTATTGATGAAGTTTAAAAAAGAAACGGGTACCGCCACTGCGGTTATTGGAACATTACGTTTTGGGTTTGGCTCTTTAGCTGGTCCTTTACTTGCGTTCTTTTATACTGGCACCGCTGTTCCATTCTCTGCATTGATGCTGATTTCAGTGGTGATGGTCATGGCCTGTTTGCTATATCAACGCACGCAACCTTATAACCCATAAGCGACTTACGAAAACGACAGTTAATAAGCTAACGACCAAGAATAAAACGTTAGCTCATACTGAGACTCGCTAAACAATCATACGCTTCAATTAACTTCCTCTAGTTTCATTGGAACTGTAGAGGAAGTCATTTCCCTAATTGGCCTTACAAAACCATCATGTTTTACCCCGTCATTTGCCTGTCATCTGCCATGTATTCGTCATTCAAATCGAGCCTAAAGCACTAAAATATCGAGATTTGTCTTGAAGTAAAAAAAAATATCATATCTTTAGCTAATTCACAGAACTCTACTAGACTGACTATTGATATGTTAATGAATGAACAAGAAACGGCAGTGAATTGCACACCATAGAATGGATCACGCTATTGTCAAAATGACAGTCATTTCATAGTGACATTGAAGTGCGAACGCTAGTGCAGAGCTGCTAATAACATTTAAGGATGACACAAAGTAAGCACGTCAGCCCATGATGACATTAACGGAGTAATAACCATCATACATTCGGTACTAAAACGGCTATTAACTGATAGGCTTGAAAGACGTTTGTCAGCTTCAACAATTTGTTTAATCACACTGTCCATGCTGACGAGTGCTAGCGTGATCGCTGAGCCTTTATCAACACCAGATATTGATGATATTGAATACCCAGTCGATATGCCTCCAAGTGCCGAAGAGATCACGCTTGGCAAGTACCTTTTCTTTGACCCACAGTTATCGGGAAACCACACCATTTCATGTGCAACCTGCCATAACCCAGATAACGGATTTGGTGACGGATTAAAATTAAGTGCAGGTCATGACGGCAAACCATTAACGCGACACACCCCTCCCTTATACAATTTAGCTTGGTCAAGCAGCCTATTTTGGGATGGACGAGCATCATCACTTGAACATCAAGTGCTTATGCCAATTTATAACCCTTCAGAAATGAATTTATCAGAGAAAGTTTTATTAAAAAGAATCGCTGAGAGCCAATTCTATCAATCAAAATTTAAACAAGTTTACCAGCAAACTGACATCACTCCTCATTTGATTAGCCAAGCTTTAGCGGCGTTTATGCGCGACATCATTACCAACAACTCTCCATTTGATGAATACCTCGCGGGAGCAGAAAACGCACTAAGTCCTCAAGCAAAAAACGGATTAGCTTTATTTGAAGGAAAAGCGAAATGTATTGAGTGTCATGACGGTGCAAATTTTACCGACGACAGTTTTCATAGTTTAGGTATTGCATTTGAGGATAAAGGCAGAGCCAATGTCATTAAAGATAACTCTCTGGCATACCGATTTAAAACACCGACTCTTCGCAATATCACCTTAACCGCGCCTTATATGCATGATGGATCGTTGCCTGATTTAGAGTCCGTAATGACTTTTTATAATGATGGCGGCGGCTCTGGTCCAAATAAAGACAAGCTAATGGAACCATTAAATCTGTCTCAATCAGAAATTCGTGACTTAATTGCTTTTTTATCAGCCTTAACTGATCCAGTTCTTATCGCGCGTCCGCCAAGCATGACACAGGCTCAGATATCACCCAATGAGATGCATAAGGGAGAAAACATATGGAAATGAACCCTTCAAAAACGGCAAAGACGAAATGCTTGTTAACTATTCTACTCGCCAATATGCTTGCCTTGCCAGCCGCTTTCGCGACTGAAATTACTGGCACAATATCATTTATAAAAAAGCCGCCAATGGTTGGAATTGTGTATGTGCCATCAAGCCAATCAGACCAATATGCGCCGGTAATCGATCAAGTTGATAAACAATTCACTAGCAAGATGGCTGTTGTTAATGCGGGTAACCTAGTGACCTTTAAAAATTCAGATGATGTTGAACACAACGTATTTGCCAATGACACAAGTCAATCCGCAAAATTTGATGTTGGATTAATGTCGCCTGGAGGAGAAAAGAAAATAAAAGTCGATTGGGATAAAAACAGTATCGTGAGAGTTGGCTGTAAAATTCACCCTAAAATGAGAACTTACCTAGCAGCAATAGATACGCCCTTTCATCAAATTCTTGAATTTCAAAAAGGGACACAAGAATATACCTTTAGCATCAAAAATGTGCCAGCAGACTCAAACAAAGTCGTCTTTAGCATTCCCAAATATGACTTACTTACCGTCGAGTTAACATCAGGTTCTATTTGGACAGCTGAGATTACCAAAAAAGGTAAAGTCCGTGGTCTTCTTACCATTAATCAAAAGTAGGCCGCCATGAAATCATATCAATTTATAAAGGTTTCCCTAATATTGTTGGCGCTTACCACTTCTACTTGGGTCGCTTCACAAACTGAAATAGCCAACACTCAAGCTTATCAAGTCGATATATTTAACTTCGATCACCAACTCATTCCTGATTCAGAAAATTATCAACAGCAATGGCGTAGACTGACAGGTTTTGAACACTCAGGTTTGCATTGGGAACAGTTCGTAGTGATTTACACTAATCATGGAGAACGTGCTTATCGCAATAACTTTCTAGAATTCAGTGCCTGGTTTGACGACCCAGAAGATGAAGATAACCAGCCTGAGTATTTCACTTATCCGGTTGGCACCATTTTTATTAAAGAAAATTATCAAATGCTTAATGGCAAACCTGCGGATCCCAAATCTATCACAGTAATGGTTAAGCACCCCCAAGGATACGACGCTGAAGGGGGAAACTGGGAGTACATGCAATTTTCAGTCAATGGGCAACAAATGCTCAAGGGGAGCCGTAAAGATAAAACGGTGAAGCAACAATGTGCTGGTTGTCACCAAAACGTTGCAGATAGAGACTTTATATTTTCAAATTTTTACAGTGGCACAAACTAACCCATGATGAATATGTTAACTCGATTTAGTCTCAAACAAAAAGCCATAGCAGCCACAATTGTTCTTGTCTTAGTGCTACTTTCTATCACGTTAGTTTCACTTGTGAGTTTTTCTTCAACCCAAGAAAGACTCACCAAGGTCACATCGCAATATCAACCTAAAATGCTCAGCGCAATGCAATTAACCTCGCATTTTTACCATAGCTTGAGTGTATTAGGGAATTACCTCATTGAGAAAGATGATTACAACATGAACCTATATAGGGAAAAGGTAAATGACATCAATTCCACATTAACTGAACTGGTTAACTTAACAAACTTAAATCCCGAACTGGATGATTCTGAACAACTATTACGAATTAGGCAGTTAGTAGACAAAATCATAACTCATAATATATCAATGCTAGAGTTAGCTCAAAATAACAATAAAAATATGCCTGCAATTGGGATTGCATCGTCAAAACTTGAGCCTATTGCCATCAATATGAATCAGATCGTTAATGACTTATTACTGGCAACTGCAATTAATGAACAGCAAAGCATCTTACCTTTGATTGAAGACCTTAGGTATAACTGGATAATGCTCGTCAGTGAAGTCAGAAACTACCTTGCCTTTAGGCAATTGCCAACCATAGATGAAATTGCGCTATTTAAAACAGGCGTTAATCAGTCATTTGAAGCATTAGAAATACGTCGCTATGAAATGGATGACGATCAACTCGACCTATTGGATGAATTCGAAGCAAATACCGCGGCGTATCAGGCTGCGCTTGTTCAAGCAATTAACATTCATGCAGGCAATAATTGGCGAGCTGATCGTCAATTAATGAAGCAGAACATCACACCAACACTCAAAGAGCTCACAAAAGAATTAGAGGTTCTCGTCACCAAGCAACAACGTCGAATACATGAAAGTAACCTCGCCTTGTCGAAGCAAATTAGTGAAGCGGAAAATACTATTCGTTTCTCAATACAAGTCGCGTTAGCGATTGCACTTTTGGTGATATTCTTATCTTTTAAAAATAAACGCTTATTGAGTGATATCTTAATTCATAAAGAAAGCGAGCGTAAACTGTTCCATAAAGCGCACCATGATACTTTAACAAAACTGGCCAATCGGGCATTTTTTGATGATCGATTATTTAAAATGTTTTTAGATCAAGAAACCCGTTCTAAACGCCGCTCAAAAAGAGAAAATAACCTTGAAATAAACAGTTACTTTTTTGGTTTACTGTATATCGACCTTGATGGTTTTAAAGCCGTAAACGACAATGTTGGCCATGATGCGGGTGACTTTATTTTAATTGAAGTTGCAAAAAGAATGAAAAATGTGGTGCGTAATTCAGACATTGTTTGTCGCCTTGGTGGTGATGAATTCGCTGTGTTACTTAATGACATTAATCATATTAATAGTATTGAGAAAATCTCTGAAAACTTATGCAAAACAATCAGTCAACCTTACCATTATAAAGAACAAGTATTAAACGTCAGTGCCAGTATTGGTTTTTCATATTCTAGACATCCGCAACTGCCATTACACAAAAAAGTTAAATTTAGGATGGAAGCAATCATTAAACAAGCTGATACGGCCATGTACCACGCTAAAGAGAATGGCAAAAACCAATACGCACAATTTAAATAAAGCCTGCTCTTATGATGTTAAGCTTCAACGAACGAATTTGCTTACGTCAACGGTTCTAGTCGAGGTTACCTCTTCTGGCACTATTCAATAAAATGTAATTTATTGAGGTTATACCTCGTTAATATGACTAAAAAATCAATTTTATTAAATAATCATGAATTTCACTCAAGTTTAGCAAACTATTTTTAAAATCCTCTTGTATCAACGCCAAAAATAAATATGATGAAATTATCTTATTTCATTGAATCTTAGAAAAGTTTCAACCTTAAATAAGTCCATTATCTAATGTGGTTATTGACCACTGAGATAAACGAGTTTGAATTACCGTTCAAACTTCACTTTTAGAACGATTACCGTCGTTGTAACAAGATACTGTTTACCCACAACGGTAACTTAAGAGGATTTAGCAATGGAAAAATTATCCGGCGCAAGTATGATTGTGCGCTCGTTAATCGATGAAGGCGTAAAACACATCTTTGGCTACCCTGGTGGCTCAGTTCTCGATATCTACGATGCACTGCATGAAATTGCAGGTGTCGAACACATCCTTGTAAGACACGAACAAGCCGCTGTACACATGGCTGATGGTTATGCCCGTGCCACGGGTGATGTTGGTGTTGTTCTTGTAACATCTGGTCCGGGGGCAACTAATGCCATTACCGGAATCGCTACTGCCTACATGGACTCCATTCCAATGGTGGTATTATCTGGTCAAGTTCATAGCAACTTGATTGGTAATGATGCATTCCAAGAATGTGACATGATTGGTATCTCACGCCCAATCGTTAAACACAGCTTTTTAGTGAAAGATCCTCAGGAAATCCCTGAGATCATTAAAAAAGCCTTTTATATAGCCTCAACAGGTCGACCAGGTCCTGTGGTGGTCGATTTACCAAAAGACTGCTTAAATCCTGAAATTTTACATGACTATGTTTATCCAGAAAGCATAAACATGCGCTCTTACAGCCCAACAACCGCAGGGCATAAAGGCCAGATCCGCCGAGGCTTACACGCCCTTCTCGCGGCTAAAAAACCCGTATTATATGTTGGCGGCGGCGCAATTATCTCTGAGTGCGACAAGCAAATTCTACAACTTGCTGAACGCCTCAATATTCCTGTTATTAATACCTTAATGGGATTAGGCGCATTTCCTGGAACTCACTCACAATGTTTAGGCATGTTAGGGATGCATGGTCGTTATGAAGCAAACATGGCGATGCATAATAGTGACTTAATATTTGGCATTGGGGTTCGTTTTGATGATCGGACAACCAATAACGTTGAAAAGTATTGCCCTAACGCAAAAATCTTACATATTGATATCGATCCATCATCGATTTCTAAAACGGTGCGTGTCGATATTCCCATTGTTGGTTCTGCTGAAAACATTCTCGACAGTATGCTCAACCTACTTGATGAAACACAAAAATCTAATGACGAAGAAGCCATTAACCAATGGTGGGAAGAAATCAATCAGTGGCGTCAACGAGATAGCTTAGCTTACGACAAGTCATCAGATAGAATTAAGCCTCAACAGGTCATTGAAACATTACATAAATTAACTGATGGCGATGCTTACGTCACATCAGATGTCGGCCAGCATCAAATGTTTGCGGCACTCTACTATCCATTTGATAAACCACGTCGTTGGATTAACTCAGGTGGTCTAGGCACCATGGGCTTTGGTTTACCTGCTGCTATGGGCGTTAAAATGGCGATGCCAGATGAAACCGTAGTTTGTGTCACTGGTGATGGCTCAATCCAAATGAACATTCAAGAGCTTTCAACAGCACTTCAATACGATACACCCGTAAAAATCATCAACCTAAATAACCGCTTTTTAGGTATGGTGAAACAATGGCAAGATATGATTTATTCAGGCCGTCATTCACATTCATACATGGACTCAGTGCCTAACTTCGCCAAGATTGCAGAAGCCTATGGTCATGTAGGTATGACTATTAGCGATCCAAATGAGCTTGAATCAAAATTAGCTGAAGCACTCGCAATGAAAGACAAACTTGTGTTTGTTGATATCAGTGTCGACGAAACAGAGCACGTTTACCCAATGCTAATTCGTGGTGAATCAATGAAAGATATGTGGTTAAGCAAAACGGAGAGAAGCTAATGCGTCGTATTATTTCTGTATTACTTGAAAACCAACCAGGTGCATTGTCTCGTGTGGTTGGCTTATTCTCTCAACGTGGCTACAACATTGAAAGTTTAACCGTGGCGCCGACAGAGGACACCACACTTTCTAGATTGAATATCACAGTCAATGCCGAAGCCAATGTTCATGAGCAAATTGAAAAACAACTGCATAAGCTCATTGATATATTAAAAGTATCCAACATTACTGAAAATGCGCATATTGAACGTGAGTTAGCATTAGTCAAAGTCAAAGCACAAGGTGAGCTGCGTGAAGAAGTGAAACGCACAGCTGATATCTTCCGCGGACAGATTGTTGATGTAACTTCAAGCTTATATACCATTCAAATGGCGGGTACCAGTGAGAAAATTGATGCTTTTATCAGTGCACTTGCCGAAGTCACTAAAGTCATTGAAGTTTCACGCTCAGGCGTTGTGGGTCTGGCACGCGGTGATAAGGCCATGAAAGCTTAATTGGCATTAGCCCAAAAACCAAAGGAGCCTAGTGCTCCTTTTTTATTACACCTATTTTTACACTGACCTCACTTCACTAGCCTAAGTTTTTCGCACTCTGGTATACTTACCGTCTATTCTTTAGTGCAGCAGTCATAAAGTCACTGTTGCGACAGTTAACTGTTGAACATTACCCGAGAAAATACATGCCATTTGCAAAACTGGGATTAAGCGATCCAATCACTAGTGCGTTGAATAAATTAGGCTATACCGAGCCTAGTCCTATTCAAGCTAAAGCCATTCCTGTTGCTCTATCGGGTAAGAATATCATTGCTGCAGCGCAAACAGGCACAGGTAAAACCGCTAGTTTTATTTTACCCATTTTAGAGCGCTTTAAAGCGGGTCAAAAAGTACGAGGGAAACGAGTTAAAGCTTTGGTACTGGCCCCAACGCGTGAACTTGTTGTGCAAGTTGAGCAAAATATCAAACTGTACAGTCAAAATTTATCCATCAATTCGATGGTGATGTATGGTGGCGTAGACAGTAAACAACAAAAGCAGCGTTTAATTGAAGGCATCGACATCTTAGTCGCCACTCCAGGCCGTTTACTTGATATGTATACCCAACGTGCTGTTAATTTTGATGAGTTAGAAGTTTTAGTCCTAGATGAAGCCGACAGAATGCTTGATATGGGCTTTATTGAAGATATTAACCGCATTATCGAACTTTTACCTGATGACCGCCAAAATATGTTGTTTTCGGCAACGCTTTCTAATCAAGTACGCGCTTTAGCGAAATCAGCGATGAAAAAACCAGTGCAAATATCAGTCGAAGCTGACACAGATGCACAGCCAAAAATCGAGCAATGGTTAACCACGGTTGATAAAGATAAAAAATCAGCATTGTTAAGCCATTTAATTAAAGAAAATGATTGGCAACAAGCCTTAATTTTTATCGAAACTAAACATGGTGCAGCAAAGCTTGTCACTCAACTCGAAAAGCGTGGCATTATTGCTGAATCATTCCATAGCGGTCGTAGCCAGCCAATCCGAGAACAAATTTTAGCGGACTTTAAAGCTGGCAAAATCAGCTATTTAATCGCAACGGGGGTCGCATCTCGAGGCATTGATATTGATGAACTACCGTTAGTGATTAACTACGACCTGCCATTTCCTGCTGACGACTATGTTCATCGCATTGGTCGTACGGGACGTGCTGGCGCAAAAGGCTTGGCTGTTTCTTTAGTCTCAAAGGATGACTTTAAAAATTTATGCGCTATTGAACGTCGTTTAGGCCATATCATCGAGCGTAAAGAAGTAGACGGCTTTGCACCTCGTAAAGAAGTGCCTATTTCAATTTTAGATTTTGTCCCTAAAAACCCTAAAATGCCAAACTCTTCCAAACCTAAGTCAGCAAACGCTGGGGCAAAAACAGAGGATGACAAACCACGCTTATCACGGGGTAAATCAGATAAGCCCAAGAACAATCATTACAATAAAAATAAAGCAAAGAAATTTAACCAAGAAGACAATAAAAAACCCTACGAGAATTCAAAAAGTAATGCTCGTAAACAGACAAGAGTTGACTCAGCACCTACATCTTCAGTCCCAAATGGCACTGGCGCAGTTAACCCTTGGAAGCAATAAGCACTTCGTTTGTATAGTGGTGTCAATACGATAAAGCCTGCGTTATATTTCGCAGGCTTTTTAGTTGTTGCGATTAAAGCAGCACTCAGACTACTTTTTTATATTAACTCGCCATGGCGGGTTAAGCCGATTTTCTCCAGCCCAATACAATTTAATTTTATTACCAGATGGGTCAAATAAAATCGCTTCGCGCCATAAATAGCCGGCATCCACAGGTAGCTGATAAAACTCAACCCCTTTCGTCAATAAATCATTAACCCATTCATCTAACGCTTCATGCTCAAAGTAAATGACACTGGAATTTACCGCATCATCCACTAACTGTGGTTTATCTTGCTTAAAAAGCGAAAATGTTGCGTCGCCGTCTGGACACATAAAACGAGCATAATGATTGCTGCTAACAATTTGAATAAAGCCCAGCGTCAGATAAAAATCGCAAGCAAGCGACAAATCATTCACAGGTAAAGTGACTTGGTTTAATCGCATAATGCCTCCATTTATTCGGCTTAGTATTGGTTTCTTTCACTCGGAATATCTGTTGTATATTGAACAAACTCAACTTCATAACCGTTGGGATCGTTATAATAAACACTGTCGTAGTTAGCATCTTTTCCACCAACGATAGCGATTTCAAACCCTGCTTTTTCCATTCTGTTTCGTAAACCTTCGAGATCTGACACCTCATAAGCAAAATGAGCGAGGCCGAGATCGTACCCTTCGATTGGCCTCATTGTTCCTTTACCGTTATCGTTAAGTGACAAATAGTTATTATCATCGCCAAAATGAATCCATTTACGCTGCACTCCATGCCATTCGCCCTCACCGCCACCACGAACAGTCCAATGCGGGAAAGCAGCTTGATAAAAAGCCAGCGTCTCAGTTAAATCATTCACCACTAAATTTAAATGTTCTAATCGCATAGTTTATTCCTTTAATGTTATTAATTAGTTTGTGTAAATTGCTTATTTCACATCGTTCTACTTGGCTTATTTCAGTGCCATTGTGTTGTGAAACAAAACGCGACTTTTGGCTATCACATTAGCAATGTCTCGTTGATTGGCTTTTAATGCTGCAGAGCTATCACCTCTATCCAGCACCTGATTGTTATTAGCTCTTTTATTGGCTTTATTTTTTACAACTTGATCCATCATTTGTTGATTGATTATCACCTGAATCATGCTTGCCTCCTTGTCTTGATATAAGGGCTAACTTGCTTGCTATATAAGATGAAGCTACTATAAAACCTCAACCTAAGTTGAGGTAAAGCGATATTTTGAGTTTTCGAAATATATTTTTGAAATCCACTTTTAATACCTTAAATTTCAGAACCTTAAACATAATAATGAAATTAGTAGCGAAGAGTTTGTAAAAGATATAAGGGATAACAGATGCTCAATGAAATGGATTTAAGTGTTGGTCAAGTAGCTAAGCGTTGTGGTGTTAGGGTATCTAGCCTTCACTTTTACGAAAAAAAAGGTTTGATTAAAAGCCTACGTAATCAAGGAAACCAGCGCCGATACCATCGAGACGTGATTAGAAGGATATCAGTGATTAAAGCAGCACAAAAAATGGGGGTGAGTTTACAAGAAATTAAACATGCATTTAGTTATTTACCCAATGAACGGACACCGAATAAAGATGATTGGGCTAAATTGTCTGAGTCATGGCACAAGCAGTTAACTCAACGGATTCATTATTTGACCGATTTAAGGGACTCTCTAAATGCTTGTATCGGTTGTGGTTGTCTATCTATGAAGTCTTGCCCTATTTACAACCCTGAAGACAATTTGGGTATTGACGGTGTTGGCTCAGTCATTCTTGATAAAGCCTTTAATGATGATTAACAGTCTGTAAATTTAAAACTCGACTTATACGTAAAAAGCCCAACAAGGAAATAGATTCTTGTTGGGCAAAACAATCAGGGAAGATGAAACTTGCGCATAAGTGCAATAGGGGAAAACTTATGCGCTAGGTTGTTGAAGTTTACTCACTATCAATAGTATTGTTTGCTGTGTTGATTTTAATCTTACGCGCTTTTAACGCTTCAGGTATTTCTCTTACTAAATCAATATTCAACAAACCATTTTCTAAATCTGCGCCAACAACATTTACATGATCTGCAAGCTGGAAAGTGCGCTCAAAACCACGCTCTGCAATACCTTGGTGTAAATATTTTCGTTCGTCATTGACGTTAGCAACCTTGTTGCCCTTAACCAATAACTTGTCACCTTCGCTTGTAATATCAAGCTCTTGCATACTAAAACCAGCAACAGCCATCGTGATACGGTAACGGTTTTCACCGAGCAATTCGATGTTGTAAGGAGGGTAACCAGTGTTACCATTTTGCACTGCAGCGTGCTCAGCCATTTTAGCTAAACGATCAAAACCAATCGCACTGCGGTATAGAGGAGTTAAATCGGGAGTTACATTAAATTTACGCATGTTCATATCCTTGTCTAAAGCAATATGTGAAAAAAATATGCCATTATTGGCGTTTATCACTACCCTTGCGGCGTAATGGCAGTTAGTACCTCTATTGAGCGTGCCTAACTTATAACTAGATATGAGAACGTTATTTTTGTTTTCAAGTAAACTTGATAAATTAATTTCATTTTTATTTTATAAATAAAACTTAATCATTAATATTCAACAACTTAAAAATTAATTTGTTTTATAAAAAAAGGCAACCTTACGGTTGCCTTTAACTATATTGAGTACTGCAGCGTCACTTTACAGCCATCAATAGTGGCTTAACTAAAGGTGAGTATTAATAAATACTGCACCCTAAACTGCTCTTAGACTGAACAAACTTAACTTCACCATTTGGCTCATAATCTTCAATATTAATTTGCTGTTGCGCCTTAATATAATCATAAAGCTCAATAGCATCCACGTAGCCTGCTTCTAAAATATTAATCTTAGGATAGTTATCACCGCCTGCGGCGCTAAAGCTTGGGATCGAGAAGGTATAAGTTTCGTTAATATCAAAAGGCTTGTTGTTTATGCTATGGATCTCAACATCTTGATCACGACATTTCACTGTCATATCAATACCATAAAACTGTGCATAAGCGCCGCTAGTGCGCGTATTGGACGCTACTTTTGATAAGTATTTAACCAGCTTTTCACCGGTCATTTCAGCAAAACCTATGGTATTTGAAAAAGGTTGTACCGTTAATACATCACGATATGCGACCTCGCCTGCTTGAATGGATGCCCTTACACCACCTGAATTCATAATGCCAAAATCAGCACGCACTTTTTCACTGTGCACTTTTGCAATCAAACGACCAAGGTTGGTTTGCTGAGAACGTACAACTTTACGCTCACCTTGCAATAAACCATTTACGCGACCAATAACAACATCGAGTTCAGCACTGCCTTTATCTTGGTAAGGTTTAAGCACAGCTTCAACTTCCGCATTTCGTTCAATTGGCTCAGCAACTGGCCAAGCTAACTTTTTACCAAAAGCCATACGCTTAAGGTTAATAGGAATTAATTGATAATCGACTAAATAAAGTTTGTCATTAATGTACTCAAAATCTGCACGGCCTACATAACGTCCCCACTCGTGAGCTTGCATTATATACGTGCCATTTTGCTTATCTGGGCGACATGAGTCCCCCGGCATAAAGCGTTTATCATACTCACTGTTGCGACCACTCATACACACAGGGTTTTGGGAGTGTCCACCGATAATCGCATCAAGCATGCCTTCTTCAAGCTCACGAGCCATAGTGACATCACCTGGTGCATTACTACCAAATTCGCCATTTTCATAATGGCCCATGTGCGTTGCAGCAAACACAAGATCGACTTTTTCATTTGCCTTTATTTGTGGAATAAGCTGCTTCATTTCTGCAATAGGATTAGTGAAGGTCAGCGTTTCGGTATGTAAAGGATTGGTCAACTTGGGGGTATCATCTGTCGTCAGGCCCACAACCGCAATATTCAAATCCCCCAAGGTAAACATCTTGTAAGGCTCAAAATAACGCTCTTGAGTATCTTTATGATAAATATTTGCCGCTAACATTGGAAAGTTAGCCAGCTTTGCTTGCTCATCTAAAACAGATAAAGGGTTATCAAATTCATGGTTACCAACGGCCATGGCATCGTAACCAATCATGTTCATACCAATAAAATCAGGTACTGCTTTTTGTAAATCAGATTCTGGTACACCGGTGTTAATATCACCGCCTGATAACACCAGTGTATGACCACCTTGCGCAGCCACTTCTTTACGAATACCGTCAATCACAGTAAATCGCGCAGCCATTCCTGCTTCGCCCGCTTTATTGTGCCAAAAGCGTCCGTGATTATCATTGGTATGTAGCACAGTAAATTTAGTACAGTTGTTATCGTCACATTGTGGCCGTTGTTCACAGCCCGATAAAGCCACCAACCCACTCGTGGCAATAAGTAACGGCAGTATTGTCTTACTCATTTTGGTTTTCAAAGCGGAAGCCAAAAACGTCGGAATCGTTTTTTTCATTATTTTATCCGTAAAGAGTCAGGTCTTTAGCACTATAAAGCGCAATCGTTTAAACCTTGGTATTAACAGTAAACGTATATTGATTACAAAATTCGCAGAATATAATAACAAATTACCATCAATTCATGTCAGTTTTTTTAAATCAAAACCTTAAATAACAAATATTTAGTTATATATTTTGAAGTAGATTATCTTTATTTAAGAACAACAATTAAAGTGACTATTACCCATTAAAAATAAAAAAAGCTTAAGCTAGCCAACTTATTTAAGTCGCTGCACTTAAGCCTTTTATTTAACGCTATTTATTACTCTAACTGATACTTCCGCTATAACAGAGGCATTATCTTTTTACTGAAACAACTAGTTAATTAATCGCCCTGTGATCCATTGGCCGATTTCAGTTAATTGTTCAGGAATAACACTGTGCGGCATAGGGAACGTTTTCCAAGTCGACGCATAACCGGCTTTATTTAACGCATCATAGGCCATCTTACCTGCAAACAAAGGGACGACCTCATCTTGCTCACCATGGTGTTGTAATAAAGGGGTTTGGCTATTTGATGGATGTAAACCTTCAGGTAACGCCTCGCCAGCAGGCAAATAACAAGACAGCGCCATAATGCCAGCTAATGTATGCTCAAAACGCAAACCAGTAAATAAACTCATCACGCCACCTTGGCTGAAGCCAGCCAAAACAATATTTTCAGCAGCAATACCCGACTCAATTTGTTCATTAATCAGCGCTTTAACCGATTTTTCTGATGCTAATACACCGTTAATATCTGCACGGTCATGTAAGTCCATACTTTTAATGTCATACCATGAGCGCATGATGTAACCACCGTTAATGGTTACGGGTTGTTCCGGAGCATGAGGAAAAACAAATCGAATACTGTGATCTTGTGGTAACCCTAATAAAGGCACCACTGGTGCAAAGCCAGCTCCCGAATCACCTAAGCCATGTAACCAAATGACACAAGCAGTGGCTGCAGTAGTAGGTTCAACAGTAATACGTTCAAGTGCAGTAGTTGCAGACGACATGATTTATTCCCTTTTAATTTTTAGCGGCTATCTTAACTTAAACAATCTAGTCCGTTAACCGGAAACTTAAGAATGAAAAACAAAAAAGGTAGCCTAAGCTACCTTTTTGATTAACTGCGTTTCTTTAAATAAAGGGCTGCTATCAGCACCTATTATTCAGCACAGCTTTTAACTAGCGTACCATCACGGTAAAAGTTTAATTGACCTTCTACTGGCGCATAATCTTCTGCTGATATCTCAGGATTAGCTACAAAGTACTCACGGAATACTGCAGCATCGGTTAACTGAGTATCAATGTAGTTAGGGTGTTGATTGATGATTGGGTAATCATCACCACCAGCAGCACTGAAATGAATCACAGAGAACGTATAGTTTTCTTGTTCATCAAATGCACGGCCACCTAATGAAGCGATATCAACAGTACCTTCAGTACATTGAACATCCATAGCAACATTATTCAATTGTGGGTAACCACCACCGGTTTTAACTGCTACGTTAGCTAAGTAATCTTTTACTTCACTGCCTGTCATTGTCACGTAAGCAACAAAGTTACCAAATGGTTGTACAGTTAATACGTCACGGTAAGAGATATCACCTTCAGCAATTGATGCGCGAATACCACCTGAATTCATCACACCAAAATCAGCTGTAACATTGAAGTTATTCGTCACAAATTCAGAGTAAGCAGTAGTAAGCAAGTTACCTAAGTTAGTTTGCTCAACACGCACCACTTCACGGTCGCCTTCTAACTTACCGTCAGTGTATGAAATCACGACATCAAGTAACTCTTGGCCACGTTCTTGATATGGTTTTAGCATATCGTAAACCGTTTGATCTTTCTCGATTTCTTCAGTGATAAAGACTAACTCACCGTTATCATCTTCTTCTTTCAAGTTAATTGGTATCAATGAGTAGTTGGCTAACGTTAGCTCACCGTCCATATATTCAAAGTCAGCGCGGCCTACGTATTTACCCCACTCATGTGCTTGCATGATGTAAGTGCCGTTTTGCTGATCAGGTTTACATTCATCACCTGGTGCAAAATCTGCGTACTCATCCCCTTCCATACATACTGGATTTTGAGAGTGACCACCGATAATCGCATGCAACTGCCCTTCTTCTACTGAGCGAGCTAGCATCACATCGCCTGGTGCCTCTGTACCGTGGTTGCCATCAGCATAGTGACCCATGTGTGTTACAGCGAACACCATGTCGACTTCTTCGTTAGCTTCAATTTCAGCTAATACTTTTGGCAGCTCAACTTGAGGATCTGTGAACGTTAAATCTTCAACGTTTTCAGGATTCACGATTTTAGGCGTATCTACAGTCGTAAAACCGATAATCGCAACTTTAAGGCCATTGATATCGAATACACGGTAAGGTTCAAAGTAACGCTCATCCGCATTTTTATCGTAAATGTTAGCCGCAAGCATTGGGAAGTTTGCTAAAGTAGATTGCATATCCAAAGTACTTAACGGGTTATCAAACTCATGGTTGCCGACCGCCATTGCGTCATAACCGAGTAAGTTCATCCCTACAAAGTCAGGAATCGCTTCTTGCATATCAGACTCTGGTACACCAGTGTTGATGTCACCACCTGATAATAAAATCGTTTCATCACCACGGCCTTCTACCTCTGCACGAATTTGGTCAATCACCGTTTTACGTGCTGCCATGCCATATTCGCCGTCGCTGTTTTCCCAAAAGCGACCATGGTTGTCGTTGGTATGAATAACCGTAAAGCTAGTACAAGCATCACCCGCTGCTTCACATGCTGTTTGGTCTTTATCGTCGTCGCTACTACAACCTGATAAGGCAGCAATCACTGCTGTTGCCACTAATCCTTTGTATAACGTATTTTTCATGATCTAACCCCTAATCAATATATTGTTATATTTACGAGCTACCCAGCTCTGATTGAATGGTATCAAACACTGACAAAGTAATATGTCATCCACATGACAAAACGTGACATTTAACTCAATAATAACAATATCTTACAAAGGGCACTACATCGAACTTAGCAACAATAACAATGCCGTAAATAAAAACCAGTTCCGAATTAAGAACATTAAAAAAACAAACCCGATAAACTGCTAATTTCATGAAGGTTTATACAAAACATCTGCTTGGTTCAATTATGCATAAACAAAAACGCACGCTTCAATGACCTATTAAACGTCAAAATTAGCAGATTGACATTTCAGTAAATTACGATAGCAATGGAACCGATTAACTTAACCCTTCTACAAAATCGATAGATAGGGTTATATTTTTGCGCTTATGCTCTACTTAATCGACCATTATACTCAATGATTCACTATCAATTTTAGGTGCGTAATATGGGGTTACTACAAAACGGTCAATGGGTCGATCAATGGTATGAAACTAAAGAAAACGGTGGAACATTTGTCAGAGAAGACGCCCAACTTAGAAACTGGATCACTCAAGATGGTTCGGCTGGCCCGACTGGTGAAGCAGGGTTTAAAGCGGAATCAAATCGTTACCATTTATACGTATCCCTTGCCTGTCCGTGGGCTCATCGCACCTTAATTTTTCTGCAATTAAAGCAATTGACAGATCATATCAGCGTTTCAGTGGTCGAGCCTCACATGCTCAGTAACGGATGGGAGTTTAGCGGCAAAAACCAATCACCTATGGCAAAAAGCATTAGCGGTGCAGTTTCTGACCCATTAATGCAAAAAGACTATTTATATCAAGTTTATCAAGAAGCTAAGCCCAATTATAACGGGCGTGTCACAGTGCCGCTGCTTTGGGATAAAAAACATAAAACCATTGTCAGTAATGAATCGTCTGAAATTATTCGTATGTTTAACAGTGCGTTTAATTTGATAACTGGCAATCAAGAAGATTATTACCCGCAGCGATTACGTAGTGAAATCGATACTATTAATGAACTGGTTTATCACAAGATTAACAATGGTGTTTATCGAGCAGGTTTTGCCACGACACAGCAAGCGTATCATGATGCCGTGTTCCCGCTGTTTGATGCTTTAGACACGTTAGAGAAACGCCTTACGACACAACGCTATTTGACTGGTTCAACAATCACCGAAGCCGACTGGCGACTATTTACCACCTTGATCCGTTTTGATAGTGTCTATGTAGGTCATTTTAAAACCAATTTGCGTACTATTGAATCCTACCCACAATTATCAGGATATTTACGAGACTTATACCAACAACCTGGTATTGCAGCAACCGTCAATCAAGAACATATAAAGCAGCACTATTACTATAGCCACCAGCATATTAATCCCACCCAAGTTGTGCCAGCCGGGCCTATCATTGACTATATGACGCCACATTTTCGTGATGAGTTAAATAATACGCTAGAAAATAAGCGATAAAAAATGCAGCAAGCCAGTTGCTGCTTATGGGTTTTTCTCGTCGATTAAATGATTAAAAACCACTTATTCAGAAACAATAGATTCAGGGGGCATTTATTCAAGGGGTTTTTATTCAGGAGCCATTTACTCAGGAGCCATTTACTCAGGAGCCATTTACTCAGAAGCCATTTATTCAGGAGCCATTTATTCAGGAGCTATGCCCAGAACCTCAATGGTTTCGTAAAACTGCTGATTATTATCAAGCTGAATACTCCAGCGCACAGCGCCAGCATCAGCGATAATAAGTAAACGTTCAGCAATGCATTTGATGTCATCAACCATAGCGGTCAATACGACCTTGCTGACATTTAAACGACATTGTATTTCAAATGGGGTGACGACTAATTTACCTTGAGAAAACTCAATAATCATTTATACAATCCAATCTCTACCAGCAAAATACTGGAAATAAAAATCCCAAGTGATTAACTCACTTGGGATTGGCATTAATGCTCTATTAAAGCATTAGCTCGGCGTTGATATTGTGTAGATTAGTGCTGATGACCGCCTTCACCATGTGAATGGCCATGAGCAATCTCTTCATCGGTGGCTTCACGGATATCAACCACTTCAATGTCAAAAGTTAATTCACGGCCTGATAGAGGATGATTGGTATCAATCGTCGCCATAAACTTACCCACTTTAACAACTGTGACTTGGCGTTGACCTTGCTCAGTGTTTACAATCGCAGGCATGCCCGCTTTCCAGACTTTCGCACCTTGTAAATGCTTAACCGACACTCGCTGCTCAGCCGATTCCATACGTTCACCATAGGTATCTGCTGCAGGCGGTGTCACGCTGAATTTCGCGCCAGCTTCTTTGCCAGCAATGGCATCTTCAATACCCGGCATCATGTTGTCATGGCCATGTAAATAAGCGATTGGCGAACCACCTTCGTTGGTTTCAATTACTTCGCCTTGTTCATCGCGTAATGTGTAGTTAAAGCGCACTACCATATTATCTTGAGCTGTCATCGAATATCCTTAATTCACTTCGATTTCAATAGTTGCCGCAGCTTAACAAATCGACTAACAAGCTGCCAGCAAAAAGCCGATGTTAATCGGCTTTGGTAGTGATTTAGCGATTATCTGGTAATCAAACAACACGACTCATGACTTTTTGATACCTATCTTGCTTATCGCTCACTTCGCTGCGTTACTGACCGTTATATGGACTCTGGGTTATTGGTTACCAATATCCATTCCCAATGCGGCAAAGGTTTTCTCATCAGGAAAACCATCAGCAATTAAATTTTTGCTGCGCTGAAATGCCTGTACACCAGCAATTGAATTACGCCCCAGCACACCGTCTGGTTTACCCACATCAAAACCAAGTTCATTTAATTTGGCTTGCATTACTTTAATATCACTACGATTGAACATACCATGCTCTGGCGCACTAACATGTAAAGGGGCAGCGCCATTGATACGATCTGCCAAATGACCGACTGCAATGGCATAAAACTCTGAACGATTCCAACGCATAATCACATCAAAATTGTCATAGCCTAAAAACGCAGGCCCTGTATGACCAGATGGAACATACAAAGAGGCTTTCATGTCAGGAGTTGATAACGGCTTGCCGCTAGTTTGGGTGATATTCAATGCAGCCCACTGGGTTAAAGGCTGTGAGTGTTTTCGTCCAAGATATTGATAATCATAATTCTCGGGCAAGGTCACTTCTCGACCCCAGCGCTCGTTAGCTTTCCAACCTAATTGCTGTAAAAAGTTCGCCGCTGACGTTAATGCATCTGCGGTGCTGTTCCATAAATCCACTTTACCATCGCCATCGCCATCTACAGCATATTTGGCATAGTTTGTCGGCATAAATTGGGTATGCCCCATAGCGCCAGCCCATGAGCCAACCATGGTCGCATCGTCAAAGTTATACTTTTCTTTTAATTTTAATGCTTGCATTAATTCATTAGTAAAGTAGTCACTGCGTCGTGGATCGCACGCTAATGTTGCTAGCGAATTGAGCACCGACATTTTACCTTTATAGCCGCCAAAGTTAGTTTCTAACCCCCAGAACGAAATAATGTATTGCCCAGGAACGCCATACTCTTTAGTTAACTTGTTAAGTAATTCACGGTTTTCAGCCAGTAACCGACGACCTTCTTTTACACGCCAATCAGTTACGCGTTTATTAAAGTAATTACCAAAGGTTTGACTAAATTCTGGTTGCTGGTTATCAAGCTCAATAACACGAGGAATAAACTTCAGGTTAGCCACGCTAGTATTGATAGTTTGCTCAGACAAACCCTCACTGCGTGCTGTTACTTTGAGTTTATCGACACATTGGGAAAAATCGTCAACAGCTGCAATAGATTGAAGACTAACAAAACAGCTAGAAAAGAATAACGCTGACTTTAAAACGGAAGAATACTGTGAACTCACCATAAATGAATACTTCTACAAATAATGACTGTCCACATCGTGACTGATAGCGATACAGGAAACAAGAGCCTATACGGCTTAAATATCGAAATTATGTGTTTATCTGGTTAATTAAGCTTCATGTTTCATCAGCTTTTGTCACATTAGATTAATAGTGTTTTGTATTGAATAGAGTTACCGTATAATCGACACGTTAATTGAATTCATCAAAGAGACTAATCATGATTGAACAAACCCCTGCTGTTGCAAGCTTTATTGAGAACGTTAAAGAACACCAAGTCCTTTGGGGCTTAGCCGATGAAACGGGCGAAGGTTGGGTTGTCTGTGACTCTTCTGAATTTGAAGAAACTGATGTGATGCCATTATGGTCAACTGAAGCACAAGCTGCTGGCCACTGTACTGAAGAATGGGCAGACTATAAAGCGGTACAAATCAGTTTAAATGAGTTTTTAGAGTATTGGGTTGGCGACTTAAATGAAGACGGCGTATTAGTCGGTATTGATTGGGTTGCTAACGAAGATTGTGTAGAAGTTGACCCTATCGTCCTTGCTAAAGAGCTTGTAGACGTAGAAGCGGAATAAGCACTGCGCTGTTAACAGCCACATAATACAAAGCTGCTAGATGTCATCGCAAACCTGTGATGCTTGGCAGCTTTTTTATATAACGTCATGTCATATAGGCCAGTAGTGAATCATTTACCTCCTTTAGTCGACATTCCTTTTGATCTCAGACATCAATGTTGGTTTTGTGCAGAGCCATGCAATGATGTGTTCAGCTATTATGCAAAACCAAGCACGCCACATCCTTCGCTAACGCTACCCGCATGCACTGAATGCAGTCGGCTTGCTAAAAAGCAGCTCTTAACGTCGATCTGGGATTGCCGTGATGCCGTTAAAGACGATTTAATGAAGATTTACCACAAAGACTTGGCCATTGGTATTAATTGGACTGAAGAAGAGCTAGCAGAGTCTGGGTTTGACTGCCGTATTTTATCAGGCTTTAAAGAAAGTGCGTGGATGATGTATCAAATAGCCAAAGGACGCATCAACGCCAAAGGTTGGCCGTTAGTACTTAATGGTATTGATATTGAGCAAGGCTACCAACCCCAGTTTGAATTTGACGGACTTAGTTTTAATTCATTAAATAAAGCCATTACTCATTACTGCGACACACTGTCATTGAATAAGCATTTACTTTGCGAACTCCTCAACATTGTCGGCAAAGAGAAATTTGCTTACGCTATCAGGTTATGCCGCATGAACATTGGTATTACCCGTGAGCATCAAAAGCTATTGTTACAACAAGTTAAAGAAGAGTTTGAACAATAATCTTGCTTGAATCCAGTGGCAAAAATAAAGGCTAATCAACAATGATTAGCCTTTATTTTTTGACATTTTTAATAGTTTGCGTTTTAAATCGTTAACTCTCTCATTGTTACTTTAATTATCTAATTCCGATAATCATTTACTCAATAAGGTCTTTAATCGTTTTTGCACAACATCAACTAATAAATCAGGTTGGAATTTTGAAATAAACTCATCACAGCCCACTTTTTCAACCATTGCATGGTTAAAGCTACCACTGAGAGAAGTGTTTAAAGTGATATATAAGGCGCTCATTTTCTCATCAGCGCGAATTTCTGAGGTAAGCTTATAACCGTCCATTTCAGGCATTTCCGCATCAGTTATTATCATCAAAAACTCAGTAGTGACATCAATGCCTTCTGCAGTTAACTTTTGTAAATAGTGTAACGCTTGCAAGCCATCCGACGCTTCAATAATTTCAATACCTAACTGACTTAATGTGTCTCTGACTTGTTTTCTTGCCGTAGAGGAATCATCAACAATAAGCACTTTTTTACCCGGCATATGCTCTGCAAGTTGTTCATCTAATACGCCATCTGACAAACTAATATCGTAATCAATAATTTCAGCAAGCACCTTTTCGACATCAATGATAGACACCAATCGCTCAACATCATTCTCGGTTAACTTGGTTATTGCAGTGAGGTAGTTGTTCGCGCCCGCTGACTTTGGCGGCGGCATAATGTCGCTCCAGGTCATATTAACGATATGCTCAACTTTGCCTACTAAAAAGCCCTGCACACTGCGATTATATTCGGTAATAATTAGGTTACAATCTTCAGATACAGGCATCGGGCTAAACCCAATCGCTCCTCGCAGATTTATCACAGGTATCGACATACCACGTATGTTGGCTACGCCACTAATATTGCTATTACTACCTGGTAAGGCACTGAGCGTTGGTAACTTAACGACTTCTTTGACTTTAAAGACATTAATTGCGAATAATTGAGTTGCGCTTATTTTGAACAGTAGTAATTCCAACCGGTTCTCACCCACTAGCTGGGTGCGTTGATCTACAGTATCAAGAACTTTCTTCATTATTATTTCTCAGTTAACTCAACATCGGCTTCACGTAAATTATAAAATGATTTACATCAAAAAACTGCTGACTTCATCGTAATTACTCAGTGTTTTGCAGAAAAACATACCAATTTGCATGTAAATTAAACAATCACATTTTGAATAAGATCTTATCGGCCAAAATCGACGTATCATTAGTTTAAATTACTGAAGTCTTTGGCTGACATCAGAAAAAGCCCCTTGCTACAGACATAAAGGAAATATGATGCGTAAACAATTCATTAAAACTATCGCCTCTGCTGTATTACTTTTATCTACCAGTGCTTGCACCATGCTCGACACTAAAGTCGACGTTGTGGATGATTTTCAGCTAACCAATTACTTAGGTACATGGCACGAAATAGCTAGACTCGATCACTCCTTTGAGCGAGGTATGAACCAAGTCACCGCTAATTACAGTGTAGAAGGCGACAAAGTCATAGTGATCAATAAAGGGTACTTAACAGACGCACAAAAATGGAAAGAAGCAGAAGGTAAAGCCTACTTCATTGAATCTGACAAAATAGGTCGCTTAAAAGTCTCTTTCTTCGGCCCGTTTTATGGTGCATATCAAATCCACGATTTAGTTAAAGACGATAACGGAGACTATCAAGCATCGTTAGTCATTGGTCCCAATAACGAATATGCGTGGATTTTAGCCCGTGACACCGTGATTTCTGATGATGTTAAGCAGCGTTTTGTGTCCAAAATGCGCACATTGGGCATTAACGAGCAAGACCTTATTTGGGTAAGCCAAAACTAACCAATAAATAATGATCATAGTGTTATTAGTATACGTATATATAGTTGATTTAAAAATAAACCTTAGCCGACAAATAACACTTTCATCATATAGGTGCTGTTATGATACTACCTTTGTTTCCGCTTTCGATTTGCTTACTACCTCAGGGATTTACGCAACTTAGAATTTTTGAACAACGCTACAAACGTCTAGTGACTGAGTCATTGAAGTCTGGCGAAGGTTTTGGACTGTGTATGCTAAACAGCAAAAACGAACTAATGCCAATCGGTACTTGGGTACACATTATTGATTTTGAAACGTTAGATGATGGTTTACTCGGGATCAGTATCCAAGGACAGCAGCGATTCAAAATCAATGATTTCAACATCGAAGATGATGGCCTTAAACGTGGCAACGTAAGCCTGTTACCTGATTGGCCAAATTCTGATATCGTGCCCAATCAGAAGTTCTTAAGCGAAACCTTGCAGCAAATACTTGAACAATACCCAGCACAGCTGTCCCATTACAATAAACAAGATTTCGATAACATGTCCTGGGTATGCCAGCGTTGGTTAGAAATAATGCCAATTACCGCAGAAGAAAAATATCAATGCATTAATAGTCATAACCATAAAATGACCGAAGAATTACTTACAAGCATCATTAAGTAACCCAAGCTATTACCACAAACACTGACTTTATACTCTTTCTAGAAATTTTTTGATCCATTCCTGCCGTCTCACGTAATGGTAAATAACAAGTGCATGATTGATTGGTAAAACAAATGCTAATACAGCTAATACAAACCCTTTCGTCATTTATGTACATCACCAACGTCTGAATATGCGAGCGAAAATAAATGGAAAATTTTCAATCACAAACTGTTCAAAGTCGTTATGATAAAGGCATGTTATCTAAAATTAATAATGCCATGACGACAAATGATTCCAGTGACAATAACGCAATTGATAATCAAGCCAGCAACGATGAAGCCAAGTACCTTGCAGATTTGATGATGCAAGTGGCCAACCAGCGTAGTAAAGCTGCTTTCGCCAAGTTATTTGCTCATTTTTCTCCCAAAATTCGTGCCTTTGGGGTTCAGCGTTTAAGCCAACAAGGTTTAGCAATGGATCTCGTTCAAGAAACCATGACACGAGTGTGGACCAAAGCGCATTTATACAACGCCGATAAAGCCGCTGTGAGTACCTGGGTGTTTACCGTTATGCGAAATCAATGCTTCGACATGCTTCGTAAAGTACAAAATAATCGTGAAGATGCGTACGGTGATGACATTTGGCCACTATTTGAATCTGATGAGAGTGATGAAACCGATAACGACTTCAAATTATCAGCCACATTACTAAAACATGTTGATGACTTACCTCCGTTACAAAAGCAAGTGGTTCAAGGCATCTACATGCAAGAATTAACGCAGCAAGAGCTCGCTGACAAATTAAAAGTGCCCATTGGTACAGTCAAATCAAGATTACGTTTAGGTTTAGAAAAGTTAAAAGGCTTCATGGAGAAACATTATGATTAAGTACCACCCAAATCAGGAATTGTTATCGCTCCATGCGAAGGGTCAATTACCGTTATCTTTATCTATCGCGGTATCAGCACATTGTGAGCTGTGCCCCCAATGCACTGAGCAATTAATGGCGTTAACTTTAAAAGCTTCAGACGACAGCTTTTCACTCGCGCCGATGTCCTCTATCGACACTGATAGTTCTGATTTAGACGCAGACTTAGATGCCCTACTCGCTGACATGATGCAAGATGACGTACTTGAAGCAAAAGAAGTTGAAGCAAGTAATCAAACTCATGTTGCTAGCCATGTTAACGTATCGATTAAAGGACATGAATACACCTTACCTCGAGCATTTAGCCAGCAAATTAACAACAGCTGGCAAGGTATCGGTAAGGTCAACCGGATACGATTAGACACAGGTGAAAAGCAAGCGAGGGCGAGCCTGCTGCACATTGCTGAAAATGGTGAAATCCCACAGCACAGCCACAAAGGTCAAGAGCTAACCTTGTTACTCGCTGGCGAATTTAGTGACGAGTACAATACCTATACAGCCGGTGACTTTATCATGCTTGATTCTGAGCATGAACATAGTCCTAAAACCATTGATGGTTGTTTATGTTATACCGTCGTCGATGCACCTTTATACTTTACTAAAGGTATCAGTAAATTGCTTAATCCAATCGGTGAACTAATTTACTAAATAGCCTATCAAAATGTTCATAAACAGCCTGTGTTTCAGGCTGTTCTATTTTGATAATTAGCGAATTAATACTAGGTAATCAGCTTTTAAAGTAGGCTTCTTAATAACAATGCTCAAACCTTATGTTTAAACGATCGTAAACTCGATACGAAATGACATAATTGAGGGATACCATTTAACAAAATAGCGAAGTTAACCACTCATTAGCACACTGAATTAGTGTAACTTTATCAACACCCTTTCAGTTTTAGCTTGGTTTTTATACGACAAAAAGACGTATCGCTCACCTTTTAGTCTTAAACTGTTCTATTTTGTAAAATATGTATTGCTATATTAAAAATATACGCATATTATCCACAATGTTATTAAGTTAACTTGTATTTAACTGTTTACCCTTCTGTTATTCATAACTGCACTCGTAAACCCACACTACAAGTCACGCCTTTTGGTTAAACATTGTCATTTGTTTGTCATATGCCTGTGTTCAACTAGACAAAGCAAGTAAGTTGGCGATTAAAATAAATAATCAACACGACTTGTCAGTGTAATAAGCACAGTTAACTTAAGCACACACATTAGCTTCAATAAGCCCAAACTTACGCAACACAACTGCTTAAGGATATTTATTGTTATTACTTACTCACCAGATAGGTGAAAATTAAAAAAAGGAGTGTGGCATATGTCATACAACATTAATGGTCACGAAATTACAGTCAATTTCCCTGTAAATTCAATATCATCAAACAAAAACTCAATAGCTTTTACTGACAGCCAAGGTAAAACTAAAACAACTTTTTCAAAACGCACTGAAGCGTTAAAATTTATGAAATGGTTGATAACGGCTAACAAGTAACACCTTCCATAACGCTTGCGTTATTCATTTGCTCAGTTACTCAATAAACATCGCTTCTCGGTATTTCCTCTCACACTTTACCGGACGTTTATTAGAACTGAGCAACATGAAACAACCCCATTCGCTTCACTTCCAGCACTAATACTTAAACAACTTTCTTTAGCTACAGTTAACTTACTGACCATATTTGCGTATATACCTAGCTAGCATACTTGGATTACCCAATAAACCACCTTGGTGTAAATACATAACAGGCCAAGTATTATCGACAGTTTCCGCTTTATAATCTTTATTTAAAAAGTGCTCCAGCATGATAAATCCAACTGGATCATAAAGTAACTCAAACTCAATGCCAGAATCACGCACACGACGCCACATGTCATAACACTGTCGATTAAGCTTTCCAAAGTGATACTTAGTGCCATTTGATACAATATGCGGGTGAAACTCACTCTGTGATGTTAGCTGACTAAACTGATGCGTTAGGTAATTGTCTCCCCCCACGCAACTGCAGGTTATTACATTAACTGTTACAGTTGGCTGACTCGCCTGCGGAAGGTAGCGCTTAAAAAATCGTTGCAAGAATAATGCTGTTGTGCCCGTACCTGAAGGCAAAAACAGATTTAATCTAGTCATATTCTGCTGATGCATCCAACTCAAAATTTGCTGGCCTAATGCTTCAAGCCCTTCTGCAGCATACTCACATCGTCCACCTTCAGGAATATAGATCTCATTCGCAGATGCTTGCTTCGCTAAGTCAGACACATAGCTATCAAGATTGCCGCTTACATGTTTAGGTTTCTCGACAATATTGGCGCCATTATTAAGCGCTGCTAGGTAGTTCCCCTGTGGGTTTTGTTTAAGATAATCAGCGATATGATCCACATGATAATCTAACTGCCATCCGCGCAACTTAGCCAGCACTGCAAGTGAATGTAATGAATTAGCTTGAGGTGAACCGTATCCAATAACCTTATTGATATGAGGAAAGTCCTGGGTCAAGAAGAATTGAAACTTACGGGCTTTGTTTCCGCTAAAATCAGGATGAATCAAGTCATCTCGCTTAACAAAAACCTCACGATCAGCAAATCTCATTTTATCAACGGGCGTGTCGATTGAGATATCCGCAAGAGATACATTAGAGCCAGCTGCAAACATAAGTAACGTCGCTTAAATAAAGAGTTATAGTCTGTAGTGGTATTTTAACTAACTATTAGCGATTTTCGCTATCATCAATTGTCGACAGCCCAAACTAAGTCAAGTAATGTCTTCTAACCCTCTAAATAAATAAAAATAAAACCAATAATTATCAACCACTTAAAAGAAACAGAAAAGCTAATAAAAATATTGGCATAGTTTTGGCTTTCTAGTGATTATTATCACCAATGGAATATTGGTCATTTCATTAACCAGTTTTGTATGACTTAGGGAGCACCAATGTCAGTCTTGAGATTAATTTTTAATATCGCATGGTTCATCATGGGCGGATTTGTAATGGGTCTAGCATGGTGGCTAGCAGGCTTATTGTGTTTTATCAGTATTATTGGTATTCCATTTGGCCGTGCTTGCTTCGTGATTGGTGAAATGGCGTTCTGGCCATTTGGACAAGAAAACGTTAACCGTAAACATTTAAAAGGATTTGAAGATATTGGTACTGGTCCATTGGGCATGATTGGCAACGTTATTTGGTTCTTATTCTGTGGTATTTGGCTCGCGATTGGTCACTTAACCCATGCTGTAGCTTGCTTTGTTACCATTATCGGTATTCCGTTTGCAATACAACACGTAAAACTCGCACTACTGAGCTTAACACCAATTGGCCAAACCGTTGTGGCAAAAGAAAGCTACTAACAGGTCACTTATGACTGAAAGCAAAGATATTGGACAGTAGCGTTAAAACAAAAACACCTTATATTCAGCTAGCAGATTATGAGGTGTTTCTGTTCAGTTTTAAATAGAGTAAACCATTCTAAATTTCGTTATTTTTGTGGTTAAAACCAGCAATAAAAAACTCTACTTTGCCACAAGATTTACAGGCAAACATATCAAAATCTTCTTTATTAACAAACAGCTCGCCAAGTTCACCTAAAACGCCCCAGCGCGTACCTTCATGAAAACTTTTAGTACAAATAAATGTAAGGCTACTCTTGCATCGAATACAATCAATACTCGCTTTGTTAGGTGAAGCGACTGGCGCTGGTTGACCTTTTTCACAGTTACAATTCCAACAAACTTGAAAGCCATCATCAATGACGGTATTACAATTTTCGCATGTCCACGACATGCACTTTCTCCTATGACGCTAACACACTAACAATATGCTGAAATTCTGCTTCAGTCACAGGTTGAACACTCAACCTTGCCCCTTTACTCACTAATACCATATCAGCAAGTTGAGGATCAGCTTTAAGCGCTTTTAAGGTAATAATCTGCTTAAAGGTTTGCCGATAAGTTAAATCCACAGCAACCCAGCGCGGATTTTCAATATCTGATTTAGGATCATAATAACTTGACTCATTATCAAAAGCACTCTGGTCGGGATAAGGCTCAGATGATACTGTCGCCAAGCCAACAATACCCGGCACTTTGCAACTGGAATGATAAAACAATACCGTATCGCCCACTTTTACCGCATCACGTAAAAAGTTACGCGCTTGGTAATTACGGATCCCTTCCCAAGGTTCAGTTTGGTTTTCACATTGCTGTAAATCGTCAATACTGAACTCGTCTGGCTCAGACTTCATTAACCAATACGCCATTTTGCAATCCTATTGTTTAAGCTACTTTTGATGAGTGTTGTAGTATGTTTCTTTTTTTAGATCTTTGATTTTGCAATCGGCAGAGATGCATCACTGCCCCACTCACTCCACGATCCATCATATAAGGCAGCATCATATAACCTTGTATCTGTTCCACTTGATATAAGCGCTACCAAGCCAATACAAGCAGTAATTCCTGAGCCACAGCTAAATACAACCCGCTTACTATCTTCAGGTAATATACTGGAAAATAAATGGCGCAATTCAGCAGGACGCTTGTATGTATTACCATTTAGCACATTGGCAAAAGGGAGATTTATTGAGTCAGGAATATGGCCGCTTCTCACGCCTTGTCTTGGTTCATCAACCAAGCCATTAAAACGCGCAGTAGCCCGAACATCAATCACACTAAATTTTTTATCAGTGAGGTTGATTAACACTTCTTGTTTTGACACAAGCTGACGGGCATCGAAACAAGAGTCCATAAATGAGATCACATCACTGCCAACATTAACTAGGCTTTCTACGTTTTTCGTATCAATGGTTAGATATTCAGATGAAGTTGGATAGCCCTGTTTAATCCATTCAGGCAGACCGCCATCTAAAATAAACACATTACTCAAACCAAACGTATGAAATATCCACCACGCACGTGGAGACGAATATATTCCCTGATTATCATATAAAACGAGTGTTGAATGGTCTGAAATACCCAGCTTATTGATAACCTTATTCACTTGGCTTTGGCTCGGAAATGAGTGCACACCAGCACTATCGGTATCGACTAAATCTACGTTAATATCAAGAAAATGACTATTAGGTATCGTCACTAATACATCATAAATAATAGGCTCTTTGCCAATCACCTTATCCATACTGACATCAATAATCATCACAGCGTCATCATTGCATTTTTCATACAAGCTGCTAACGGACATTAACGGGTAATTAATTGGTTTTCGATTCATGTATTTTCAACCATGCTTTAATTAGCTAATTGCTACTCATTGTTTTTGATACATTAACACAATGAAAAGGTGAGGTTTAAGCTGGCTTGCAAAAGAATTTTTAATTGGGATATGCTGTTGCCTCCCTATCAATATGCTTCACAAAAGATGGCAACTAAACGCCACGACTTCGGCCTTTCAGCTCCCTAACGTCATTGGATACAAAAACACGATAAAGACGTGCAATTCACAAGCTTTTATTGAGTGAAAGTAGATACTTGAATGCTAAGTTAAACGACTGTCGATTGGTCTTGTTTACTATCAAACAATGCGAACTCTTCTAAAATGAGATCGGTAAATAATTGCCCCGCTCGCCCTAAGGGCCGCTCTAGTGTGGACACCAATTGTGGGGTAAATCGAAAGCGGTGGCCACCAACAAAATCGACAATGGCTAATTGCTGAGTTTCAATTAACTCACTGATTAAAAACTCTGGCATCCAACCAAAACCTAAACCTTTTAATAAGGCGTTTTTCTTCATGATAAAGCCAGATAGGTAAAACACTTTATCACCGCCAAATTGCAGTTCGTCTCGCTGCTTTGTTGGTGATGAATCTTCAATGGTTAATTCAACATGTTGCTGCAGCTCTGACAAGCTCACATTACTTTTATTAGCTAGCGCATGTTGGGTTGAACACACCAATAAGCTGGTGACAGTGGGCAATGTGGTGGCAGAAAAATACGGCGCTGCGATATAGTCTTTCACTAGCATTAAATCGGCTTTATCATGCTCAAATCTATGTTGCACCCCGCCTAAAAATTCCATATTAAGTTGCACTTTCGTCGGCACATTATTCTCTGACATACGTTTTAGGGCAGTCATGATTGGCTCCATTGGTAATGCGCCATCAATCACGAGCTCAAGTTTCGGCTCCCAACCTTCGCTAAAGCGGCTGGCTAAATGCTCGATATTGGATAAATGCTGCAACAAACGCTGGCCTTCGGCCAAAATCACGCGTCCTTCTGGTGTGAGCTCTGCACGATACTGATCTCGATTAAATAATTCGACGCCTAAATGCTGCTCGAGCTTTTTAACTTGATAGCTCACTGCTGATTGCGCCTTGTGTAGTTTTTCGGATGCTTTAGCAAAACTTCCTTCTTCAACAAGTACTTGCAGTACATTAAACGCTTCAACATCAATTTTCATCGTACACCCCAAGCTCAGTTGCTGTTCAGTTGCCGTGACACTATTGTAAACAAAATAATACCATCTAAAAATCTGATGGAGTTACACACTTTATTATTCTTTTTTTTGTTCATACTAGCAACTAAATTGATAACTAGATCACAAAGTGGTTGATTTAATTGCGCTAGAAAACCCATGTTGCAGATGCGTAAAGCATGTATTAGGCACATACAAATAACTAAAAAGAATGCGCCAATGACGATATCGATCGCTTATATTTGAATTTAAGGAGTCAGTATGCCGGTTTATGTTCAGCAAGGTCAGATACCTGCTAAACGCCATATCGCTTTTGAAAAAGAATCAGGCGAGCTTTACCGTGAGGAGCTTTTTTCAACTCATGGTTTTTCAAATATTTACTCCAATAAGTATCACCACAACATGCCAACCAAAGCCTTGGCTGTTGCGCCTTATGCATTAGATCACGGTGAAGCTTGGCAAGATTCGTTAATCCAAAACTACAAATTAGATTCGCGCCAAGCAGATTGTGACGGTAACTTCTTTAGTGCCCGTAACAAAATTTTTTATAACGCTGACGTGGCGATGTATACCGCTAAGGTAACCCAAGATACTCATGAGTTTTACCGTAATGCTTACGCTGACGAAATTGTATTTGTGCACAATGGCGAAGGCACACTCCTAAGTGAATACGGCGAGTTAGCCGTTAAACAATGGGACTATTTGGTCATTCCTCGTGGTACCACCTACCAGCTTAAATTTAATGATTTAACGAATGTCCGTTTGTTTGTCATTGAAGCTTACTCGATGGTGGAAGTACCGAAGCATTTTAGAAATGAATACGGTCAAATGCTTGAGTCTGCTCCTTATTGTGAGCGAGATATTCGCACTCCACTACTTAAAGATGCAATAGTTGAACAAGGTGAATTCCCATTAGTCAGTAAGTTTGGTGATAAATACCAAGTCACCACTTTAGAGTGGCACCCATTTGATTTAGTGGGCTGGGATGGCTGTGTCTACCCTTGGGCATTCAACATCACCGAATATGCACCTAAGGTTGGTAAAATTCATTTACCGCCGTCTGATCACATCGTTTTTACTGCTAATAACTTTGTCGTATGTAACTTTGTACCACGCCTGTATGACTTTCATCCGCAATCGATTCCTGCACCTTATTACCACAACAACATCGACAGCGACGAAGTGTTGTATTACGTCGACGGTGACTTTATGAGCCGCACAGGCATTGAAGCGGGTTATATGACTTTACATCAAAAAGGTGTCCCCCACGGACCGCAACCAGGTAAAACCGAAGCCTCCATAGGTAAAACTGAGACTTATGAGTACGCCGTTATGGTCGACACTTTTGCACCACTGAATTTAACCGCCCATGTAAAAAACTGCATGAGCGACGATTACAACCGTTCTTGGATTGAATCATAAACACTGATTCACCTTTACATAATCAAACGTCACCAAAGAGTGGCGCTAAAAGCAAAATAAATTAAGGAAAACACAATGGCGAGCGAAACAAACCCACTTGGTCTTTTAGGCATTGAATTTACAGAATTTGCCAGCCCTGACACTGATTTTATGCATCAAGTGTTTATTGACTTTGGTTTTTCTATGCTTAAAAAAGCAAAAGCGAACGATATTGTTTACTACAAGCAAAATGACATTAACTTTTTACTGAACAAGTCTAAGCAAGGCTTCTCGGCGGACTTTGCTAAGTCACATGGCCCTGCTATTTGTTCTATGGGTTGGCGCGTAGAAGATGCTGAATTTGCTTTTAACGAAGCTGTTGCACGTGGTGCAAAACCAGCTGACGATGCAGCTAAAGATATGGCTTACCCTGCTATTTACGGTATTGGCGACAGCTTAATTTACTTTATTGATGTGTTTGGTGAAGCGCAAAACATATACAAAAATGATTTTGAAGATTTAGCCGAGCCAATGATTGTTGAAGAAAAAGGCTTCATGGAAGTCGACCACTTAACCAACAATGTTTATAAAGGCACCATGGAAAAATGGGCAAACTTTTATAAAGACATTTTTGCTTTCACTGAAGTTCGTTACTTTGACATCAGCGGCGCACAAACGGCATTGGTGTCTTATGCTTTGCGTTCACCAGACGGTAGCTTCTGTATTCCAATCAACGAAGGTAAAGGCAACAACAATAACCAGATTGATGAATACTTAGGTGAGTACAATGGCCCAGGTGTGCAGCATTTAGCATTCAGAAGCCGTGATATTGTTGGCTCACTTGATGCGATGGAAGGCACTGCGATTAAAACGCTAGATATTATTCCAGAGTATTACGACACGATTTTTGATAAGTTGCCACAAGTGACTGAAGATCGTGATCGCATTAAACATCACCAAATTTTAGTTGATGGCGATGATGAAGGTTATTTACTGCAAATCTTCACCAAAAACTTATTTGGCCCTATCTTCATTGAGATCATTCAACGTAAGAACAATCTAGGCTTTGGTGAAGGTAACTTTAAAGCTTTGTTTGAATCTATCGAGCGAGATCAAATGAAACGTGGTGTGCTTTAACCTATTTGTCATGCGAATTAAGGCTTAATCCTCTCCCCGAATTACGCCCTTAAGCGCATGTTAAGGCTAAAGCAAAAGCCCGCTGTTATTAACAGCGGGCTTTTACCAAATTAAAACGGCACTTCACATTCAATATTCATCAATTGTTTGGTTACTGGATGGGTAAAGCTTAAATAGCTAGCATGCAATAGTAACCTTGACGCAAGAGCGTGTGACTCACTATTGCAATATAAGTCACACCCTAAAATGGGATGGCGTATATATTGGCTATGAATTCTTAATTGATGAGTACGCCCTGTTATTGGAGTGAACTTCACTTTTGTAATTGGTATTTGTTGAGTGCTAGCGCTATCTACTATTGTCAGCATAGTTCGCTCAAGTACTTCAAACTCAGATTTCGCTTGTTTGCCAGAATCAGGGCAAATCTTCATGTAAGGAAAGTTTTCAGTATCTTTCGCAATTGCGGCATTAATCTCTCCATATTGAGCAAGCGCACTCGATACGTGACCATGCAAGGTTGCATGGTATGTTTTATCAATGGTTTTATCTTGAAACTGTTTCGTCAGTAGTCCATTGATGGATTTATTTAATGCCACCAGCATAATGCCAGATGTACCAAAATCTAACCTATGCACTAAGGTTGCACTTGGAAAATCTTGCACAAGCCGATAATGAACCGAGTCTTTATTCAATGGGTTCTTGCCAGATAAGCTCAATAAACCACTGGGCTTATTGATTAGCAGTAAATGCTCGTCTTGATACAGAATTGAGATTTGCTCAGCGCAAGGTGGGGCAATAAATTCAGTCATGGTTACCTAAACCGTCAATCAAGGTTGCATAGTAATAAAAAGGTGGCCAATAGGCCACCTTTTGTACTTAACTTGCATTAAGCCAACCGTGAAATTACAACATAAAACCCACTCTTATTGAGAGTCAGCTAACTTAAATCGAATCAACTCACTAAAAAGCAGTTGATTGACTGTCAGTAGCACCTTGGTTATCAGTTACCGTTAGCTGCACACTATTCGCTGTTCCTGCACGCTTTAACACCAAGCGACGATTAACCACATGGCCATCATTAAATAGCCACTGCTGAGATGTGATATAGCCATCCTCGTCGGTACTAAATGAAATGAACAGATCAACGAACCAAAGGTCGATATGACGAATATTCGCAACTGGTGGAATATTCTCGATAAGATCTACCACCTCGACAACTTGGCTTTTGCTGCTAAGTAACCCTTGAGAATCTGTCACTGTCAACGTGATGGTATACGTGCCATTACTGCTGTACTCATAACCAGCCACATTACCTGTAGATGTCGCTCCATCCCCCCATGACCATTCATGCGTTAGTTGCTCATCATTATCGTCAGTTGATGTAGAAACAACATTGACAACACCACCTGCCAGAGCCCAAGTAAAATCAGCTATTGGCGCTTGATTGCTGGGTAAAAACTGTAACTCAACAATCATAGGATCATGATCCGAAGAGCGATATGCATCAGCTTGATAATAATCACTTAGTTGCGCTTGCGATTTGTTCTCTTCATTGTAATCAATCACAACAGGTTCATCGGCATTTATATGCCACTCAGACACATTTAGCACATGTTCAATCAATGCACTATTTGCTAATGCATGATCTAATTGCCCTGCTTTACCATTATATAGATACGAATAAGCGTTTGATTGGCCAGTGTGTTCAAACAACTCAATATAACCAGCTTGCTTCAATGCCGTAATAGGATCTTCTTTAGCGTAAGCATTTAAATCGCCTATCACTAATGCCTTTAACTCTTCACCATTGTCCGTAAACTCTTGTGCTAACCAAATAGCTAAACCTTGAGCTGCACGAGTACGAGTTACATTGCAATTGCCTTGACCGTCATTCATATCTGGATCGCCAATACTACTGCAGCTGCCCCCTTTAGATTTTAAATGATTCACCGCAACCACAAACGCTTCGCCAGATGCATCATCAACAAATACTTGCGCTAACATTGGGCGGTTTTTGCTACTATCAAAAAATACAGCGCCATTTTCATCTAATGGCGAATTAGCACTTGAAAGGATTTTCGCCTCACCAACAGGGCTTACCTTATCCGCTTGATACAACAGCCCTACTGCAATTTGATCAGTACCAATAATAGAGTTAGTTGCGCTAATGAATTGATATTTTGCTTCCCCCACTGCAGCATTAAGCTCAGCGACTAAGGTAGAGATAGCTGAGTTTGCGCCAAAGCCATCATTTTCAATTTCCATTAAACCAACAATATCTGCATCAATCTTTAATAACGCACTGACAATTTTAGCTTGCTGACGCTCAAACTCGCTGACGCTATCAGCGCCACGGCTGGTTGGAAATCCTTGCCCTGCGCCATCACCATTAAAATAATTCAATACGTTGTAACTGGCTATCGTGACATCCGCTGCTAAAGAGCGCTCAGGCGATACTGTACGAGGGTTGGTCGACACGACATTGACCATTTCAGTCGGCATCACTCGGTATTCATTAAAACCAAAATGAAGTACACCCGTTAAGCTCGATACAGAATCACCTGCACGCAATGTATTTGTAGCGGATAATTGCGGTGCAGGATAAGGGACAACATCAGGGTTTGAAGCCGTTGTTCCATCGTCAAGTATCACCCGGTCATATTGGTAGCTAGCTTCTAGTGCAAGTGCATCAGCGCCAGGACTCATTATTTGTGTCCCAATAAAATGCCTGCTGCTACCTAATTGAGCTTCACCATATTTACCTAAATTACTGACTGAATTAACCACTAAGCTCTGCTCAAAACGCACTCGCATACCTTCGTACGGTTCCAGTCCCACACCTTCTAATGTGGGTAATGTCACCATTGCTGGCGTCGGTAAGTTTTGTTGGGTTTGACAAATTGTCAATGCTGAGACATTCGCGAGCTCAGTTAGGTTATTATACTCTTTCACTTCTGCCTGAAGGCGGACACGATCACCTGCATTCACCGCAATCGATGCATTTTCGGTATAAACAAATATGCCTTCTGACGTCATCGGATCGGCATCAGATTCAGCATCTGCCATTTGTAAGTAAAAGCCTTTTAAACCAGCTTGCATATCAGCCGTAACAATTGCCTCAATCACGACAGTCTCACCCAGTAGTGGGCTAATATCGGTTGCACCTTGAATCGCATGAATAGCTGTTGCTGTCTCGCCGCAAATGAGCTCCACGGGATCAACAGGGTCTGTTGGATCTGTTGGGTCAGTAACTGAGCCATTAAAGCTCCCTAGATCTGAAAAGTCATTTTGAGCAAAACCGAACCAGTTAGCTAACGTCACCTCGTCGTCTACAACAACATCAGCAACTACACCATCATGATCACGTCTTAACGTATTGTCTTTAGTTGATAACTCACCTTCTCCCCATTGCGAACCGGGATCAACCCCAACTTGACCGAGCGAGTCAATAATCTCTGATTGATTAAGTAAAACAATGGCATCATCGCCATTAAAAAAACTACTCGTTGACGTTTGCTGTGCCTTGTCTAGTATTTCGCTGCTAGCGTCATTATCAGCAAGAACAAACGTCGCCCCAGCTTGCACTTGGCCGACTAAGTCGATACTAGTGCCACTGGTTGTATTTCCATTAAAGTAAAACTGTAACTGATAACCCGTTAAATCAATGTCGCTTTCTGTCGGGTTATAAAGCTCAATTGCTTTATTGTTACTGCTACCTTCA
Source organism: Shewanella sp. P1-14-1 (assembly GCF_001401775.1). Taxonomy (NCBI): domain Bacteria; kingdom Pseudomonadati; phylum Pseudomonadota; class Gammaproteobacteria; order Alteromonadales; family Shewanellaceae; genus Shewanella; species Shewanella sp. P1-14-1. The sequence continues at coordinate 129,572 of NZ_LKTL01000004.1, forward strand.
ATATATTCAGAAATAATAAGATCATCTGCAAAGGATGCTGAAGTTATCGCCGTACAAGATAATAGCCCCAGCGATAATGCGACTTGGCTTGGCTTAATGTACTGCTTAATGTATTGCTTAACGTCATTTGGTTTAGCACTTAAAAACATGTCGAGACCCCTAGATTTTTTCTTTCGTTATGTATTCGCCTTTTTGGCGTTTTGGTAAATCTAAAAACCAATCGACTATAATGAGCGCCGGTTGCAAAAATGTTAAATCCAGATTTCAATTATCTGAATTCATTGAAAATAACACTTTCGACTTATAAAACTTGATAGGTAGTTTGCCAGTCTTAAAAACCTTCTTTAGGTTAAATGCCAGACACAAAAAAACCGCTCATAGAGCGGCTTTTTTAGCTTGATGTACGCCTAACAACTAAAATATTACACGACGTTTAAGCGCTAAAGTTTTAGGTTAAAATTCTGACAGCGTCTTTTTAATTTCTTTTAAGAAGTCTGCGCCAAGTTTTGGATCTCTTAAACCGTACTCAACAAACGCCTTCATATAGCCCAACTTATCACCACAATCATGAGATTTACCCGACATATTAAAGGCTTCAACCGTGTCTGACTCAATCAACATATCAATAGCATCTGTTAATTGAATTTCATCGCCTGCACCTGGTGGTGTTTTAGCCAGTAAATCCCAAATTTTTTCAGAAAGTACGTAACGACCTACAACAGCTAAGTTAGATGGCGCTTCTTCTACTTTCGGTTTTTCAACCATTTTAACGATCGGAGATGACTGGCCCGGTAAAATTGCTTCGCCATTACAATCAGCAATACCGTATTTGTTAACTTCTTTCTCATCAACTGGCGCTACCATAATCTGACTAGCCGTTGTTTCGTTATAGCGACTGATCATCGTAGACAAGTTTTCAGTTCGTTGATCAGCACTGTAACCATCAAGAATCACATCAGGAAGCACAACGGCAAATGGGTTTTCGCCAATACACGGTTTCGCACATAAAATCGCATGGCCTAGTCCCTTAGCTTCACCTTGACGAACATGCATAATCGTCACGTTTTTAGGGCAAATAGATTGAACTTCGTGTAATAATTGACGCTTAACACGCTTCTCTAACGTAGATTCAAGCTCGTAAGATTTATCAAAGTGGTTCTCGATAGCGTTTTTACTTGCATGTGTCACTAAAACAATTTCAGTGACACCAGCGCTAACACATTCATCAACAATGTATTGAATCAATGGTTTATCGACAATAGGTAGCATTTCTTTTGGGATCGCTTTGGTAGCGGGCAACATACGTGTTCCAAGCCCTGCGACTGGTATTACAACTTTCATATCAATGTCCTTGTTAAAGATTAAGATTTTTGTCGATGAGATTTTTTGTCTGATGGCAGATAACGAACTTGCCAACACAACGTAATAATGGTGAGAAATAGCAATGTATTTGCAGGTGACTGTAAGTTAAAGTCGACCGAAATATGAATCAGCATAAACACGATGGCCATTGCACAACCAAAGGCGATTCCCTTATATAGTTTATTGTTTCTTAGATACATAGTTCGGCACGCTAACCACAGTGCATACAATACCCAAAGCCCTAAAAAGCCCGTGACAATGACACCATACTCGATTGAGAACTGAATATACTCATTATGAGCATGGTCATAAAAACCACTGTAAAACTGGGGCTGATAAGCCGGAAAAACCGTATAAAAGCTCCCCCCACCTGTGCCTGTTAAAAGGTGTTCTTTAATGATAGGTAAACTGTCTATAACAACTTGGTCTCGAGTCTCAGAAGCAAAGCTTGTATCTTGAATTCGTTGTTTAACTTTATCGACACCAAACATCGAACCTATGATAATTAAATCAAGGATAAAGATACTCATCACCAAAGGTTTAAAGAACCTAGGCTGGCGTTTATAAATAAAAATCGCGATTAATGACGTCAAACCTAAGGCAGTAAAAAAACCTGCATTACCCATTCTAGAGCGGCTTAGCACTAAGCCTATCACCATGATGACTATGGATAAGCGCAATATTAACTTGCGGCTAAATAAAGTGGATAAGACAGAAACAACAAACTCTCTAACATCAAATTTAGCACTTGATGTTTTTAACTCAGACACTAACCAACCAAATGCTATACATAGGCACAGACCAAGATAATTAGCGAAATGATTTTGATATACAAATGATCCTCTTGCTTGTGAGCCATCATTAAAACCAAATACCGGTGAAGCCTCTAAGTTTACCAAGCTTAAACCTGTACCATAAGTTGCCTGAAAACATCCTGAAATAACAATAGCAATCAACAATAACTTGAGTGTTTTTGGGGTTTGAAAATACTCCGATAACAGCACAATATAAATGACAAAACAGCACGTTTTTATCAGTTGTTGAATTGATTGATAACTGTCAACTGTTGATATACTAGGTATCCATCCCACAATTTGAAGGCATTGATAGGCAACAAAAAACCCAACAGGTAATAGCAGTTTTTTTTGCCACTTAAACGTCAGAAATAATCGATCATGCTTAACACAGTTAAGTAAGTGGATTAACCCTAATATGACAATAAATATTTCAAGTAAGGACAGTGCCCAAATACGATTACTACCTAGAGGAATGGGTGCCCAGATCACTAGAGCGCAAAGGCACCAAGTCATCAGCATCGAAAAGAAAGTGGTTTTCGCCATTATTAATGCACTTCTTTAATCAGGTTTTCAGAACAAAGCGCACGATTTAGCCAATCAATATTTTCTTCTGATAAAGGTTTTTGTTGATAACGAAAAAAAGAACAAAGTGTGTTCTGTCTGTTATATTTTATTGATAAGTATTCTAATTTTTTGCGTAAACGCCAATTTGAATTAACCGCTAAAAGTGATAAATCAAAAATACGACTCTTTTGCGTTGCAGATAGATTTGGCCAATAAGCCAGTCCAATCGCCAAGGCTTGTTCAATATTTTCAGTAATATAAGGTCCGTATTCAAAACTTTGCTCACTGTATTGCCAAGCTTTTGGAAAGTCATGCTGAATAAAGGCTAAGTTGTAGGCGTAATCAGCATAAGCATTTGGCCAGGTGGGGCGGATATCTATTGCACGCATGTATAAATGATTGAACAACTCATTATTGGCAACGGAGTAACCTTCAAACACTCCCCACTCCATCACTTTGGCAAATGTTAGCAAATAATGAGGGTTGGCAGGTTCAATATTAGCGGCAAACTCAGCAGCAAGATAAGCATTGGAATATTGTTCTTGATTAATGGGCTCATTTTGCCATTTATCAACATAAAACGATGACTTAAAATGATATGCACTCGCCAATATTTTTTGCCCTAAAAGCGGCAATGAAACCAGCATTGATATAATTAAAATGCAATATATGCCATTTCTGATAGTTAGATTAAATTTCATCATGATTTTAAAAATAATGACTCAGAAATGGCTCTAGGATTATCAAGCACCAATGCATCAGCGCGATGTTGACCTACGAGTTTTTCAGTGACTTGATATGCCTGTTTTAATTTAGGCGGACGACGGTTTATCGAATGAGAGTCAGAAGCAATAATAGTATAAAGATTTTGTTCTAAAAATAACTGACTTAATTGCAGCGGCTTATCTCCCATATCACCAAGAAGTGAAGATGCAGTTAATTGAAATAAACACCCCAACCTTTGAAACATTTGAATTCGTTCAGGGTGAGTTTGAAGTTCCCGATTTCTTTCAGGATGAGCAATCATAGGAATAATATTGCGAGCAACTAACCAGCGAACTAATTTATCAGCACCAGGCGGTATATGACTACTTGGAAGCTCTAACAATAACACGTCTTTATCTTGGTATTTTCCGAGAAAAGGAATTTGACTGTTTTCAATAAATGGGATTATTTCTGGGCAAATTCTCACTTCTGCAGCTGTATTAAGGGCAAGGTTTAACTGGCTAAACCGAGTGTCATTCACCAGCAATTCGTATGCTGCATTGATGGACGCCAACGTATTATCGAAAATTCCCAAATGGATATGTGGCGTAGCAACAACATGGGTTATACCTTGCTCTGCTGCAAGCTGCAGCAGAGCAATCGATTCATCTAGTGACTTAGCCCCATCATCAATACCAGGCAAAATGTGACAATGCAGATCTATCATGATGCTTTTTCGTTATCTTGTTTAATGGCATAGTCTTGGCCATATGCTTGATAATAACCATAATCTCCGTTGTAATGCTTCGCTTCTTTAGTATTAAACTGATTAAGCACAACACCCACCACTTTTCCACGTGCTTGATTGATTTTCGCTAAGGTCATTTTTATAGCATCAATCCGTGTATTAGCAGATTTTACAACGACAACTACCGCATCACATTTCGAAGATATAACCAATGCGTCACTGACGGCATGCACAGGTGGTGTATCGATGATGATTTTTGTATAAGACTTTTTCAGCTCAGCTAATAGATCAGCAAACGTTTCAGAAGATAAAAGTTCTTGTGGATTTAGCGGAATAGCACCAGCTGGCATGATGTCTACATTTGGCTTAATATCACTAATAATACAATTTTCAACTGTGTCCGTTTTAGCCAGTAAATTAGCCAAACCCGGTTGATATGTTGGTAAACCAAATCGCACACCCAAACTTGATTTACGTAAATCCGCATCTATAAGCAGAACCTTCTCCATCGTCGAATAAGCAAATGCTAAATTCATTGAGACATTTGTCTTGCCTTCGTTGGGCACAGAAGAAGTGACTTCAATGGTATTTAAATCACTACCAATGCTCATCAAAGAGATAGAAGTTCTAATTGTACGTACAGCTTCTGAATGTAACGGGAGGTTCTTGTCATAGAATGCAAAATTAATATCTTCGAAAGAGGCTTTTTTATTTGCTTTCGGAATGTAACCTAATGCACGTTGAGCCAATAGCTTTTCTACATCTTCATTACTCTTTACCGTGTCATTTAAGGCCTCAAGTAAAAGCACCACAACGCCACCAAAAACTAAACTTGCAAAGAAGGTTAATAAAACCAGCACTTTCTTCTTAGGTTTAACCGGTAATAACGGGACAACAGCTCTATCGGTAAACCTTGCAATCGGCGAGTCAAAATCCCCTGTCACTTCGGTTTCTTTTTGACGAGCAAGAAAGCTTTCAAACAATTGCTGATTTGTATCAATTTCACGGACCAAACGGCGATAGTCAGTATCAATACTACTCAAGTTTTGATAAGAGCCTTTTGAATCATTGAACTGTGCTTGTAGATCTTGTAGCTTTTGCGCGGCAGTTTTTGCTTCATCCTCAATGCCTTGAACAAGGCGTGTAATTTGTCGATGTAGGTTTTTCTCAACGGTAGCGAGTTCTGCATAAGCTGCAATCATTTTAGGGTGTTTAGGGCCGTAAACTTGCTCTAATTCAGACACTTTTCTTTCGACTAAAACGACTTCCCGTTTCACATTTTGAATTGATTGATGTGACGTCACTTCTGGTAAGCTTTCGAGCCTACTGATATCAGTTGCACCATATCGTTGTACCACAGACATGAAACTATCAGCTTGGGCTTTTCGTGACCGTGCTAGCGTTATTTCGTCACGCAGGCTTTCGAGTTCTTTAGCATCTAGTGCTGTAACACCTTCAACGTCAATAAGTCCATTATTGATTTTAAACTCTTCAAGGCGATTTTCAGATTCATCGAGCTTAAGCCTCAACTCTTCTAAACGACCACCTAACCAGACGTTCGCTTTATGAGTCATGCCAGATTTAGCTTCGAGTTGACTTAATATATAGGTATCACCAATGGCATTCGAAACCAGTGCAGCAAGATTAGCATCAGGGCTTTCGTAACTGATTTTAACTAATTGTGTATTTCTGACAGGTGAAACTGAAATATTCTTTGAAAAGCCTTCAATCAAACGTTGTTTTACCGCATTTTCATCGACATTAAACTCCCCAGCTTGTTCTTTGGGGACAAACTTTAAGTTCGATTTTAGCTGAGAAAGTAAACTAGGCGGTTGATTAAAAGTGGGATGATTAATTAAATCTAAATCATTAAAAACTCTTTCTGCGATAGTGCGAGATTTTATTATTTCAAATTGGGTTAAATAATACTCTTGTTGACCAGAGTTTATACCATACACTTCGTCAATTTTAATCGCTTTCGCTTGCTCTGATTCTATTAATAACGTTGAAGTCGCACTGAAAATCGGTGTCATACTTAATAGAAAAAACGAAACTAATACAGATACCAAAACTGAGAACGTCAGTATTCGCCATTTATATCGAAAAAGTGGCTTAAACATTTTCTTAAAATCAACAATCTGATCCATAGGTTGCTGAAGAAAAGAAGTTGCTTGATTATCGTTTTGAATCATTAAAAGAATCTCTGTTCAATTGTAATAGTATCGCCAGCATTTATTTTGCTGTTAATTGACCCTTTTTCAGAGTCGATTTTACTGTTTTCTCGAGATATGAATATTTTATCTCTCGATGCTCTTTCCGTTAATCCACCAGCTAACGCAATAGCTTGGTTAATTGTCATTCCAGGATTGTAAGGATAACCACCAGGTTTATTAACTTCACCATGAATATAAAATGGACGATACTCAATCATGCCAACATATACATTTGGTTTAACGAAATAGTCGCCTTTAAGGCCGTTGTAAACTAAGTGTTCAACTTCTTTAATCGTTAACCCTTTGACATTTAAAGAACCTAAAAAAGGGTAATTAATTTTACCGCTATTTGTTATTTGTGTTTCTAACGTTAATGCTTCTTCACCGTAAACTTGAATAATAATGGTATCGCCAGATCCTAAACGATAACTTTCATTGGCATAAACATTTCCAGTTATGGCAAATAAAAAAATAACAAGTGAACAAATTATAGTTTTCAACGACCTCTCCTTTACATTGTCATTTCAGCACGGATGAAATAAACATTGCGATCATAATCGAATCTATCTTCAGTTGAAGAATTTTGATTAAAGTCGACTCCTGGTTTTATCAATAACCAACGAGTAACTGCGTACTCTAATGCAACTCTTACTGAGCTAGTGTCATCTTCTCGAGCAACCCCTGTGTATTCTTCATTTGTGAATGTATACGCAACTGTACTTGCTAAAAAGTCAGACCATTCATGTTTCCATTTTACCCCATAGTTGGTTTCTTTAACGTAGTCACCAAAGCTATTAGGATCTTTACTATCGCGACCTGTTGTGAAATCAAATTGGCTGTATGTTAATGGTTTCCAGGTTAATTTCGCATCCCATGCAATACCACTAAAATCTTCTCTGTCACTATTATCAAACGATTTATTTTGATAACCAACCTTAACGTGACCTTCTGTCGTTGATGTGGCTTCCCAGCTCATACCAAGTTTGGCATTTTGAGTTTGACTATCGCGATCCCCAGTAGGGTCAAGTTCATCATAACTCGTGTCGATGTTCTTCAATTCAAGGAAAAAGCTACTTGATGATTGAGTATCATAAAAAAATGTCGCCCCTAAAATGACATCATTATAATTACGGTACTGTGTCACTGACTTAAAGTTGGTATATTGTTTCTCAAAATACTTAGCGTTAAGTTGAACTCGTGCTGGCGTCCCACGAGCACCATATTCGTAGTAACCCCCTACCGAATACAATTCATATGTATTAGGCTCATCTTGTACACCACCAGCACCAGCAAAAATCCCCGTACCTCGATCGTCATGACCATTAATATACATAGCATTAAGGTTAAATTTATTAGATTGATTTATCTCAACATCGCCATTAGCTTTTAATAAGAAATCAAGATAATTATCATCTGAACTATCAAAATATTCAGCATACTCTAGACCCGCTTCTACTGAATAAGCATTATTACCATCAAGTAATTCGGCTTTAACAGCAGGGGTAACAGTTAGTATCCAACTGTCTTGTTTATTATCATTTGAACTAGCAATGTTATCATCGTATTTCAGAGCCGTATTTAAACCTGGTGTGATATCAACGCCAGATTCCGTTCTAATAACACTCGCATTTTCATTCGCAGAAAAAGCAGAATGACTCATAAAACTTGTAACAACCAATGCTAATGCTTTTACTTTAAACTTAGGATTCATTTCCTTTGACCTTAATAATTAATCATTAATTAAATAAACTGTTAGTAAGCGTTTTTTCCAACAAAACCTTTAAAAATAGTCATAAATACAATTTTGAAGTCCCACATTAAGGACCAATTTCGTATGTACGCTAAATCGAACTCAACTCTTTTTTCCATCTTATCTAGGGTATCGGTTTCACCACGCCAACCATTGATTTGAGCCCATCCTGTAATACCTGGCACGACTTTATGGCGGAGCATATAATACGAAACAAGGCTTCTATATTCTTCATTGTGGGCTACAGCATGCGGACGAGGACCAACAACTGACATATCACCAAATAACACATTAAAAAACTGAGGTAATTCATCCAAAGATGTTCTTCTTAAAAACCTGCCAACACTGGTGATACGAGCGTCGCCTTTTGTTGCTTGCGTGACCACTGATGCGTTTTCCACCACAGTCATGGAACGAAACTTCCACACTTTAATCTTGCGACCATCTAAGCCGTATCTGTCTTGTTTAAATATCACAGCCCCTTTCGAATTCAGCATAATAGCGATACTAATCGCGATTAATAATGGAGAAAGCGCAGTAATAGCAACAGCACTGAAAATAATGTCAAACGTACGTTTATAAAAATGTTTCATTCCATTTAGCGGCGACTCAAATACACTAATAGTATCGATTGAACCCACACTGCCAATCCTTGCTTGCATCAAGTTTTTAAGCATGAAGTCAGGGATAATGAAAACGTCCACTGTGGTATCACCAGTTTTTTTGATGATTTCGGCAATTCTTTTTTCAGCCACCATAGGTAAGCAAATATACAACTTTTGAATCCGACCAGCTTTGGCTAGATCAATCGCTTTATCGATATTTCCTTCTAACAAATTAATTGGCAGACCAGTCATTCTATCCGGCTGTCTGTCATCGTAAAAACCTGCAAAACGAAAACCTAATTCAAAGTGCTGCTCGATTTCATCGTAAAGTTGATACCCACTTTTTGTTAAGCCAATGATGGCAATATCTTGATTGTTCCGACCACTTTTACGTCTGTTACTTTTAATAACTTTCGTAACGACTCGCCAACTGATTAATAAAATAAATGCAGAGAAAAACCAACCAACAATAACAACCCTAGAAAATGAATCACCAAGTTTAAAAATAAAAAGAATTGCCGATAAGCACATAAAAGTAAGCGACACAATACAGCTTAATAATAAAATCATTTTCGAGAACTTACCTACTCGCCAAGAGCGATATAATTGCATTGACTCTGACAAGTAAGCGTAAATTAATAGTGTACTTATGATTAAAGTAAAATAGTCCTGCGAAAATTCAATACCATATGATAATGCTGCTATAACAAATGTTGTAATAATTATAAATATATCTACCAAACGATATAGAAAACTATATCCATCAGTTTCTAATGAGAAAGAGTTATTAGCTAACATTATAAAAACCTTAATGTTGATTTAGTTGATTACGACTAAATGAGGTATTCGAACTTAAAAATAAAAATATAATGAAAGTAAGCCAAATAAAGCCAACTCCCATAAATGCACCACTTTCAGAAAATCCAAAACACAAAATAGTGACAATTCCTGAAGCGGAAAGCACTCTATTTGCTGATGCATAATGACTAAATGGAAACTTGAATATGTTAGTTAAAACAAGCGATAGAAAGGCAAATAAACCGACAAATCCTATCCCTAGAAAAACATCTAAAAACGAATTATGTGCAGACTTTGCTTCCCAACCAAAGTCCAGTGAAAACTGATGCATAATCTCTGGTCTTGAAAATAGGCCTAGGCCATGACCAAATAAAGGTTTATCCATACCGACATAAAACAGTATTTCCCACAACTCCGTTCTGCCAGTTAACGTAGGGTCTTTACCTAAAGCATAGGTAATTTGCTCAAAGTACACTGAAAAAGTGAACGTACTAACAAACACAATGACGAGAAATAAATAGTAAAGAATGACTCTGACTTTAGGGTTGGACAAACTTAGAATAAATGTAAAAAAGACAAAACAAATCAATCCTAAACCAAATAAAACTAAAGACGTTGTAGATTGTGACTTTGCAACACCGATAAAGCTTAAAAAATAAATAAATGCATATAATTTATTATTACTCGCATTTTTTGAAATTATATAATACAAACAAAATAGTGAGGTTAATACGCAAAAGAAGCCAAATACATTTTTATGTAAAAAAAGCCCTCTTAACGCCCCAGCATGATTTGCAGCCATAATGCCATATTGTGGAAGAAGCAAAGCATAAATAAAGCTGCAGATTAATACCAAAAAAACAAAAACGGAGAAATTATGTACCATTGCATTTATACCAAATCGTGCACGGTAAAAACATAACGGCAAAATCACCACAACAAAAGACAATAAATATCTTACCGAAAGCCCTTTGTAATGCGACAGCACAATAGATAAGACTATAGCTAGACCAAGCAGCATTAATGAAACTGAGTTAAAACGCAGAGCCTGCAAACATTTAGGGTAAATATAAACATATACAATGATTAGCCCCAAAATTAACGCCTGAGCAAGTTTTTGAGGTAGATAACTTGCTGACCCCAATTGAGACTCAACATTTGGATAACCAATGCCGATTCCTGAAGTTCTAAAAAATACCAGGAAAAGCATCGTACTAAGCAAAATGTATTCTAATCTATCCCTAGTTAATCCCAAGATACTGCCTCAAATGTGTAATCCGAATATGAATAGTTAAATCGATCACCTAAGCGCCATGAAGTAGGTTTATAGATACCTAATTTAATAAATGGGCCTTTGTTGTCATTAAACGTATTCGGCCCCTTCAAAGAAGCAATTTGCTCACCATTAATGTTAACTGCTAGCCATGCTGAATCGGATATTGATAATATTCCTTTTAATTCGAACTCATAGATTTTGTCAGGTTCAATGTCGTAATCAGCAAAAAATAACCGAGAAGAAATAGTATTTCCAGAGTTTGAACAATGACCAGAGTCAGTTATTGATAGCTGACTTTTATCCCAACGATTAAACATACGTAATTGACCGTTTAACACTTCTAATGCCATGACAGGGCAACGCCAGTCCTCACCCATTTTTTTATCTGGAAATGAATGTATTTGGAAAATACTGTGCCACTGACTATCTGTTTTATTTACGCTGCTCGTTGAGAAACTGAATGAAAGACTAAAAGGTTTATCTAGCACTAAATCTGCCTGATTAGTTATTTCACAACGTTTCTTACTTCTTTCTCGGTAACCTAAAGACGAGTAAAAATTATCGGTATTTATTTGATGCTCGCTTGAACTGCATTCGCGTCCCCACTCGTTAAAACTCTGCGATGTTTGCGATTGTGCAGCGCTCGTTAAAGTCATTAACAGGCAGCAAGCGAAAAATAGGGCTAGGTATATATTACGCATGTAAAGTTGAGTATAAAAATTTAACATTACCAATTACATAGCGCTTGAACATCCGCTTTGGCTCTATTAGAAGTCTGTAAAGCCACTCAAGCCCCATATTTCTGATAAATGAAGGGGCGCGTTTCACTTTACCACCAAGAAAATCAACTATTGCCCCACCACATATAATTAATCCTTTATCTAACTCTGTGGTTAACTGCATTGCCACCATTTCTTGTTTTGGCATTCCCATCGCAAGCAAATAAATATCAGCTTGCACAGATTTCGACAGTGAAACGTAATCTTCGGCGCTTGCAAAACCATTCTTTACAGCAACAACTTCTAGGCCTAGTTTTTCAAAAGCGGGTTTAGCAGATTGAAGGATTTCATCGCTAGTACCAAAGATTGCAAGTTTCAGCGGTGTGGAGCTTTGCGATGATTTGTTAGCCAAATGGCTTAATAATTGAGGAATGAAATCAGTGCCATTTAAATTAAAACCAAAATCCATGTTTAAATTTTTAAATAACAATTTGACCCCTATTCCATCTCGAAAGACAAAATCACTATTCAAAAGGTGCTGATAAAAATCTTTATTTTGTTTTGCTAAGTTGAAACCGTGAGCATTAGCAAACGCAACAGTCACCGTTTTTTTGGCTTCTAATGCATTTTGAATGGATTGAATAGCTTGTTCTGGTTGAGAATAAATAGTTAATTTCTCAGCTAAAGTTTTAAAAGTTGAACTCACGTAAAAGCCTTTAGTTTTTGAATGACGAAATCAGCGCGGTTATCCCAGCAATTATTTTTCGCAAAATTGATGCGAAAGTGTTTTTTCGCTACTGTGTTTGTCGTTAATTCATATGAAATTTTTTGAATAAATTCATCTACCGAAGAAGTAACAGACAGGTAACCCTTTGTATTCTCATCTACATCGCAATTGGTACAAACGACAGGTAGACCATACGAGAAAAACTCATAAACCTTTAACGGGTTGCGATATGTGTTAAATGTGTCGAAAGAATATGGACAAATGCCAATATCAAAAGTAGAGATTAACTCGCTTAATTCCTCATAAGGCACATAACCTTTCTCGATAATATTTGAATGGCTATCAATAACCTCTTGCGCCTTAGCATTCGATACCGGACCAACAAGCACTATCTGATATTGAGGGTACTGTGTGGCAATTGATTCAAGTATTTCACTGCTAAAACTGTTATCAATTTGACCAATAAATCCAATAGTGACGCTATCTTTAACCACTATATTATTAGGTACATTCTGGTTAATTAAGCTTCGAGATATTGCATTTGGATAGTAGAAAGAATGACTGCGTTTAACATTTTCCTGTTGAAGTAACCTATTACTGGTAAATAAGCTTACTAAGCTGGTATTTATACATTGTTCGACAGTCTCATCAAATCGGTCATTCCGGCCATAAAAATATCCTTTATCATCTTTATAGTTATCGTATTGTAAATACACTAAATTGTCGGTTGGAAGGTACAAAAATTGATCTGGTTTATATATCCAGTGAAATAATGAGGATTGTGAAATATCATTCTTCATTCGATATAGCGTTAGCTGGCATAAGATTGGCAACTTAACAAATAAAAACAGCAAAAGACTATGCTTAAAAGCGATAGACAGAGGCAATAATGTATATAACTCTTGTTCAGTTACCTTAGATGAGCTTTTAGCGAGCACGTTTTTATTGTTACGAGAGCTTAAAAAAAACCTTGGTCGATTAAAGAACGTACAACCACCATCCAACTTTTCTGAAATTGCCTCGACTTCGCGTTTTCTATGATAACTTGAGAAATCTTCAGAAGTTGAAAAGAAAAATATGTGCATTTTATCGCCCTGAAGCTATTCCATCATTCACAATCAAGCCGCGATAGAATCCGAGCATCCAATAAACACCGCAAACATACATAAATGGGCTGTAAATAAGTAAGTTCGGAACACTAAAGGCATACTTTAATTGACGAACGTTAATACGAGTCACTTTAGCTAACATCAATAATGGCAAGATCATCGCCATCAAAATTTTCCATAACACTTTTTCTGAGTGATTACCGTAACGAATGAAATATAGGTTATTACCCGTTATTGAAATCTTTTTAAGTACTTTTTTTAATGGAGAGTCTTGAATTTGATAACCAATAACATCAGGGGCTAGATATAACGTTTCACCATTAGAAACTAAACGTTCTGTTAACTCAGTGTCTTGCATTCTAGGTATATCTTTAAATCCACCGTAATTAAGAAACACTGACTTATCGAAGATCATAAATGCTGAGCTTAAATTACTGCGCTTTTTAACTTTTCGTGTAGATTGAGATTCATGATTAAAATAGAAGTGCTCTACGTTAGCTGAAAAGTCATTATTGATATCACGATTTAACTCTAAAGCACCGCCAAAATTATTGAATCCGTTAGTAATATTTCGGCGTATGTTAGCAATGGCATTTTGCTCCAAAACAACATCAGCATCAATAAATATTAAATGACTGCCTTTACTTGCTTTAGCACCGATATTGCGGCCTTCACCAGGGTTAAACCGAACCTCTGACTTGATAAAGGTAACAAACTGATATTTTTCACAAATACTTTTAACTTCATCGTGTGGAGAGCAATCAACCACGATGACTTCTACATTTTCATCCTTTTGACTATCTATTGATTGCAAGCAAGGATCTAGGTTCTTTTCTGCACAATAAGAAGGAATGACAACTGACAACATCATGTTTTTTGTACTCCAATGACTTCGTTATAAATTTTTTCTAACTTTATTATTTGTTTATTAAAGCAATGCCTTGTCTTAACTTGCTCAATCGCTGCAGTACTAAATGCCTCTCTAATTGATGGGTTATCAATTAAATAAATCAGTTTTTCGGCAAGTAATTGCGTATTTTTGGGTTCGACCACATATCCTGATTGATTATTGATAATGGCTTCGGGCATTCCGCCAGAGTCAAAAACAACTGCAGGGATCCCCATAGATTGTGCTTCTACAATGGTGAGAGCCAAGGCTTCTTCATGACCATTTTCAAGTTGGATACTAGGTTGACAATAAAGACTTGCTGTACTTAATTCTTGTTTCACCTCATAGCTTGAAAGACGTCCTTTCAATTTAATTTGAGGAGAAATGGCATTTGCTTGTTTTTTTAATGAATCATGTAAAATACCATCGCCGATAATGACCAATTCCCAATCAGGGTGATACTTTAATATGATTGCCATAGCATCAATCAAATACGATAAACCTTTGTATTCAACATTCCTTGCTACACATAATATTTTTTTCTCTTTATCAGCATTATTATTTGAAAAGTATGCTGTATCTATTCCAATATAATTGGTGATAATTTTATGTTCCGGAAATCCCTTTTTGATTAATTTCTTTTTTATAAAATTTGATACTGCAATAAATACATCACCATTATCAGCAAGTTTACTCATATCCTTATGAAATTTATTTAACAGTTTTCCATGTTTTTGTGAATTAACGTGATCAAGGGAAATATCCAATCCATGAAAAGTCGTAATATGCGGAATACTATTTTTTTTTGTTATGCCAATTGAAGCATAACCGTTTTGCCCGAAATGACTATGAACAAGTCTTACATTATTATCTTTAAAAAAGCGACTAATCGATGGAAGCTTGATACCAAGCTTATAAATAATATCTTTTATTTTTCCGAATAAATTAGTATTTAAAACTAGCTCATTATCACACCTTACCGATAATCCATCTGATAATTTTTCACTGACCAATACAACAGCGTTAAATTGCTGTAGGCCCTCGATGTGATTTTTTATAAATGTTTCAGAGTAAGGCAGGTACTTATTAGTATTAATAGCCACTGTTAACTTATTTGCTTTCATTAGAACGCCTTAAAAACGTGGTTAAGAAGCTCTTTTCAAGCAACATAATGAACGAACTATAAATCAATACACCTATAGCAATTGATGCCATTAACATGTAGAAATTATTTAGCACAAAGTTATCTTGTGCCACTAACACCAGTAATGACATAAAAAACAATGAAATAAACGTTTTAGTATGTATAGTGAACTGTTTTAAAACAGGTATATTTAATCGAACACTCATCTGATAAGTCGTAAATGGTAAATTAAACAAAGACCTAAACAAAATTGACATTACAACAGCATATAAACCTAAATATGGAATTAATAAGTAGCACAGTAATAGCGAAATAACGCTTGATAAAATATCAACTTTTAGCGTTGTTTTTGGTGTTAACAGCGCAGTCAAGACTGTTGGAATATACATCGTCGTTAATGACACAACAGTACAAATAGCTAATCCTATGATGATAGGAACTGCATCAATCCATTTTTCGCCAAATATCGTTAAAATTAAAGGTTCAGCAACCAACGCTAAGCCGACAAATAATGGGGCAAAAATTAACATCGACACTTTTGAAAACTTTATAAAATCAGCAAGTAGACAAGTCGATGTTTTATGTGCAGAAAAAGTTGGTAGTGCATAAGAAATTGCACCACTCATTAATGCAGTCCTTGGCATGTCCACAATTCGCCATGCAAAAGCAAATACACCAACGGCTCCTGCTCCGAGGGTTGCACCAATTAGTAATGGTAACCCTTTGATATACCCTTCCCAGCTTAATTTACGCAGTGCTACAGAGACACCTAGATGAGTAATGTTAATAAGCTCTTTGAAGTCAATCCGACCTGACAAAGTAATCTTTTGAGCATTAATTAAAAAGATAAGCCCGAAAAACTCTATTAAAATAGCTTGGATTACCATGGACATGGCGCCAAACCCTAACGTCACCCCTATTATACCTAAAGACGCTCCCAGTAATTTACCAATCAATAAGCGCTGAGATAATGACTTAAATGCATGTCTTCTGCGTAACAGCGCTGTATAAATAGCATTAAGAAACAATATTGGAATAAGCACAGATGAAGTAAGGGCTAATTGCTGATAATCAACACTCTCTGTCACCCAAAAACTAACAAGAACGAGAAGCAAAGCAGTCAATAAGGATAACGTTAGTCCTCCGATAAAAACGGTATTAATTGCTTGCTTTTCAAGTTTCTTAACACACACCATTGGATCTTGAAATAAAGTACCAACAACCTGCCCCAAGCCCATAGATGCGGCTAAGACCATAGTTGCGATACCAATTTCAGTTGGCGTTAGAAAATATGCGTAAATAAAAAACGAGGTCATTGAAATAAATGACGCGCCGAGTTTTTCCGATATTATCCAAATGATAGAATAGAAACTTTTAGACAACTTAATCTCCAACTATATTAAGCGTACCAACGCTTAATATATCGCTCTAATTTTTTATATTTATTATCTAAAGCTTCACAATTCATTTGTAGCAACTGGCTTAAAATCAACCCATGTAATCTATCCGTTTTGATTGTTTTAAATCCAATAAAATAGCTATAGGCTTTATGTACCAATTTTGTATGTAAATTATTTACAAGAAATCCAGTTAAACCGCGAATATTAAGTCTATTGTTTTTCTTAATGATAAACTTGCTTATTTCAAATAACCTATTGAGATGCTTTGGAATAATGTCTATCCAGTCAACAGATATTGCAGTTTCTGTATTGGGTGCCGCTTCAACATCTTTTCTTAGAAAATACAGCTTAGAATCTATAGCGGCTTCTGATGGGTTAAACGTTCCAAAAAGAACAGTCGCGATATCAGGACAAAGTGTTACTTGACTGACATTTTCAGACACAAACTGTTCAAAAGAGTGTTCATCTCTGACAAAAATGCTGAAGTTTCTACATGTTCTGTAAAAGTCACAATCATCTTTAAACGTATTTAAGTTACTATAATGTATAGACTGCGGCATCAAAACAAATTGATTGTTAGGGAATTTAGACAAAGCTAAATGCCTAAAATTTTGATGTAAGGAGTAAATATCTCCGAAATTACCTCCACCTTGCAATACGCAAACAACATCTTCCTCAATTTGTAATTTATCTAATCTCGCTGGTTCATAAGCTGAAATAGAATCAATGATTGTCACATTTAATAGTTTGAATAGTTCCAGTGTTCCCAGATACAGCAGGCTATCACCAACATTTAAATTTACAGGAACATCAAGAAACAAGACTTTTTTATTTTCAAGAAGTGGCTTAAAAACCTTCAGTAACTCTTCTTTTTGCTCTAGCAGCTTACTAACGCTGCAACTCACTTCAATCACTTTATAATTCCCTTAATCCGTCTTAAAATCCTTGTTGGTACACTGCCATCTGCACCAGGGGTATACTTCCTGTAATACTCTTCTGAATCAGGGTTAAATGCACATTCAGCAAGATTAAAATAAAACTTATTTTTTTGATACATTTTAAAACCAGCATACGTTGCCTTTAATGTATCGATAGGCATCCCTTTTTTTAAGCCATCTATTTGCAACAGAAAGGAATGAAACACGACGCTCAGCAATGGAGATTTCAGCTTTAAAGATAAATATGTTTTATTTCTAGCATGATAAGTCCAACGACCCGCATTCCATGCAACCCTGTGCTCAGCAGAGACCTTGTGACCAACGCCAATATTATGTAAATACTCTATTTCATAACCTAAATTGATGAACCGTCTCGATAAGTCAACTTCTTCATGGAGGAAAAATAATGAATTATCATAGCCATTAACTTGTTCAAAAGCAGATCTTCTGATTGCGTGACCAGCACCAACAAAACGCGTAGTAAAGAAATCCCTATTGGACCAATCAACGCTTGATAAACCATAAGACCAACTTGACTCATCATTACTTTCTGTACCAAACCTTTTTATATTAAAGGCAATAACAGCAGTTTTTGGCCTAGTATCATACGCTTTTACTACTTTTTCTAATTCAAAAGGCGTTAGAAATTCAGCATCATTATCAAGTGATACAATATAATCCCCGTTACCTAATTCCGAAGCTTGATTGCGCCCTTCTGGTACCCCTGTATTCGTTATATTCTTTTGTAAATGAACATTTGGATATTCATTTACAAGCGTCTCAATATCTTGAACACATTCAATCTTGGAACCTTGATCGACTACATAAACATTTAAATCTATATTTTGTTGTTCTACTGCACTAATAATGGCTTTCTTAGTATCTTCTGCACGATCCCAGGAAAGAATAATCACATCAACTTTTTTATCAATTGTCATTTAAGGGTCCAGCTTATCCAAGTAGAAACTAATTTGAACTTAATTTATTCCCGAAGAAAATAAAGTCAGAATACTTATTTTTATTAAAAACAAACTCAATAATTATTGGTCCAAGAATACCGGTAAATAAGCTTGTAAAAATGATGAGTGATGTATTTTCTATACCAAGTTTATGGCTAACGATTCTCGTAGCAGCTGTAAAAAAAACATGAAACAGGAAAATGCTATATGAAAAGCGACCTATGGCACTAAATGTTTTTGATTTAAAATTAAACACATACAATAGAATACAAACAAGTAGGCTTATAAACACTCTATTCGCTCTTTCTAGCATGTCTGCAAACTCGCTAAGAAAAAGATGAGTAACTATCAGCGAACAAAAACAAGTCAGCGTAATTTTGATTAACAAACTGAAATCAATACGAAAGCGAGAGAATAAACTACCTATTAAAAAAAATGGCAATAAATAGAAAGCCCCCTCTATCGAAAAATATTTTATGTTTACGCCTAAAATGTATATAGAAGTCATGATGACTAATAATATAATCCAGTAGGGTTTCGCATTATTACTGATAGAAAAGAATAGCTTTTCAATTAACGCTACAAACAAAAAAATGAGGAATAACGACTCAATGAACCAGTAATGCCCTACTGGTAATATATGGATAAGAAACAAATTTTCTTCACTATTGCTTCCAGGAACCAACCATTGAGTGATCGCAAATAACGTACCGACCGACAACATGGGCAGCAAAAGCCTTCTTGCCTTTTTAGTGACAAAGTTATGATAATTTGCCGATACAGGCCTTAATCCATAAACAAAACCAGCCAACAAACCAAAAAGTGGCATTCTTACATAGATAAAAATATCATTCAGTTCTCTTAAGAAACCGTTTTCAATTTTTAAACCATACTCTGGTGTTGATCCAATGACGTGATACAAGACCAACATAAAACATGCTAACCCTCTTAGACAGTCAATGTTACTTTGAAATCTAGAATTGATTGTAATGGCCGCCGTCACTTTACACACCTTGCAGGGTTATTTTGCCACGCTACCGCCCCTGAATTTATAGCTTCCAGTGCGCTAGGAGTTCCAAATTTTGGTTATGCTACTTAAGAACAATCTTCTTGATATCGAAAATTCCACTTAGTTAGTCGTTACTTAGCATGGCGATAAACTCTGAAAACCAACGCTAAATCACAACAAAATAACAACAAAGGAACACGAAAAAAGATCTCAATGTAACACTTTGTCGCATACCGTTATATTTTAACGACTTAGCTATTATTTACTTTCTTGGCTTCAAAAAAACGCTCATTATAGTCAAGTTTTTGACGCAGGTGAAAGGTTATTTTTATTTTTTTGCCAATTAATCCTGTTTAGCTCAAAACGATTATATTTTTTGTTTATTACGACTAGATTAAATTGCACTACAATGAAGCACCAAAGCACCAACATTTTCAGCACCTGTTTCAAAAAAAATAAAATGCATTCCTTTTCAATAAGATAAGTAAGATCAAAAAACGTTCTATTTACTCAAAATCCTGTAAACGTTTATGCAATCAATACTTATGCCAACTCGCGAAATTATGGGGTTAAACATAAAAATTATTATTATTGCTTATTAAATCCCAAAAGTTGGTATCATGCCCGATGACTTTTGCACACAATTCCGTCAATTTTTCGCCAAACACAAGCCACAACAAAGCGCAACATCAGTTAATTTTATGTGAACAAAAATTTCTTTTACGTTATTTAATTACATAAAAGCGGCTACTAAAGAGTGGTTTAATTTAACATTCAGATGATAAATCCACCTCGATCAGAGGAAAAAGCGACAGAGAGCGCGGGGCTAATGTAGCTGACTGACTTAACAACAAGGTAAGCACCTTGTTGTTAATTCTATGAATTCTGATGGGTTATTTTGATGAGATAGCAATAAAACAGAAATATTTGTAACCAATACTTAAGTTTAAAATAACGAGAACTAGCTCAATAAAACAACCAGACACACTTGGCATGGCTGTGTAATATATTGATTCAATTACTATAAGTATGGTTTTTATTCTAATGCCGTTACGTTATGATTGTTTAGACATTCACTCAGTTAAGCCATCAATGATAAAAGTGGACAATCGAAAATTTGCTAATTAGTCGCAATATAAATCAACTTAGGCATTTTATTCAGTTGAAAATCAAAGCGCTTAGTGTTGTAAGTCTTATTAGTTTGACTTGCATGGCTACGGTTGCCGATTACTTTTTTACCAACAATTTTTATCAAGACATTGAAAACCGTTATGGCATTAACAGTGTTCAAGATTTTAAAGACTGGCAACAATTGATTGAAGATGGTGAGAATTTAGATGACTTTAGCCGTCTCAATCTGGTAAATCAATTTGCTAATAGAAAGATAAGGTATCGCTTAGATATTGATCACTGGGGTAAAAGTGATTACTGGGCAACACCTATCGAGTCTTTAGGTACCCGCGGTGGGGACTGTGAAGATTATGCCATTTTTAAATTTTTTACTTTAAAGGCAATGGGGGTTGATGAGTCCAAACTGCGTTTAATGTACGTTAGAGCATTAACGATAAACGAGCCCCATATGGTTTTAGTCTATTTCGAAAACTTGAGAGACATGCCATTAGTATTAGATAACCTTAAAACTAAAATTTTACCAGCCAATAAAAGAACTGATCTGAAGCCGATATATTCATTTAATGGCCAAGGGCTATGGCTAGCAAAGGCTCAAGGTCTTGGTAATGCTAAACCGACTAGTACCGGTAATAAAAATTGGACCGAGTTACTCAAACGAATAGAACAAGGCGATTAAGAGGTATAACTTGAATTTTTCAAATGGACTTTCACTCAGAGCACAACTTTATATCTTGGTTTCAAGTTTATGTATTTTTACCTTGAGCGCGTCTTTATATAATAATGTGTCAAACATGCAAGATTATCTGAATGATCAGCTGGCCTCTCACGCACAAGGGGCTGCGCATAATCTAGGATTATCTATTTCACCATACATGGATGAAGAAGGCTTAGTGACAGCAGAGATAATGACTAATGCCATTTTCGATTCAGGTTACTATCAATTTATCCGATTCACTGATTTTGATGACAATATTCTATTTGAGCGAACTAACCCAACGTTAGCTCACCGAGTACCACAATGGTTTATGAACTGGTTCACATTACAACCTCCTATCATGCAAAGTGAAGTGAGTGACGGTTGGCGATTGGCTGGGATATTAAAAGTACAATCTAATGCAGGGACATCCTACACAGCACTTTATGATCATAGTATCAGCGCATTAAAATCGACACTTTTACAGTTATTCATTGCCCTAATCTTTTCATACTTCATCTTAAAATCGGTGCTTATCCCGCTGTTTTCTATTGAAAAGCAAGCAAAAGAAGTGACTCAAAAACAATTTAATTTTAACCCTTCGAAGCCTTTCACAACTGAGTTACGTACTGTTGTCAATGCTATGAATACCATGGTTGCCAATATTCAGCGTTCCTTTTCTGAACAAACAGCACTTGCAGAACAGCTATCACAAGAAGTATATGTTGATTCGTTAACTCATCTTCCTAATCGCCGAGCACTGCTAAAAAGATTTGATTCGTTACAAGCTGAAGCCCAGATACAAGGGGATCGTTTTTTTGTCAGTTTAGTATCAATGCCCTCACTCCAATCAATTAATAGTAATGAGGGCTATGGCAGCGGTGATAGCTATATTAGTGAAGGATCGGAGCTGCTTTTATCTCTAAGTCATAATATAGAAGGTATCGATGTATACCGAATTTCAGGTTCTGAATTTGCAATTCTAGCTTATGTCACTGAAGAGATAGCAAATGAATTTAGCCAAAATATGCTAGATGCCTTCAACATAGCCAATTCCTCTCGTTTCGAAGAGGGTTTTGCTAACCAAGTTATTACTAAAGTGTCGTTAACCGATTCTTTTACCGACGTTACAAAGCGTTTAGATACATTACTCACACACGACAATTATTTAGCTTCTCCGATGACGACCAATATTGCGACTCCCAACGAGGCACGTTCGCGCTCCGAATGGGTCAATATTATTTCTGAGTTCACTGACTATTATCAAAATGAAATAGCAGATGCGAGTAGTGCTGATTTCAGTATTAAATGCATCCCATTGGAAAAATTATTTGATCTCACTATGCAACCTGTAGTCGATAAAGATAATAATATTTTATATGTTGAGTCTTTTGTTCGCTTTAAGCATAACGGTAAAGAGCTTCCCACTGTTGATGTTTTTGCCATGGCAGAACGCCTTGGATTACTCGATAACTTAGAGCGTGCTGTTGTAAGCTTTATTTTTCTCAAACTACAACAAATTAAGCAAACTACTGTTGCCATCAACATCAGTAATACAGCCCTCCATGATGCTAACTTTCATCAATGGTTATTTACTTTATATCGCCAATTGCAACACCGCTTACCGCCAATTTTATTTGAATTTAATGAAACAGCAGCTATGGTATCGCTAAATTCCACGAAGCAATTTATCTCTCAGGCGAAAAGTGCAGGTATTGGGATTACGATCGAAAGATTTGGCTCTAGTTTGACCTCTTTCCAATATATAAAGAATATGGACATCGATTTTGTCAAATTAGATGGCAGCTATATCCGAGACATAGAGCAGGCTGATACGCAATTTTTCATTCAAACGGTGACACAGATTTGTCACGGCATTGGAATCGATGTTATTGCACCACAAATCGAAACAGAACAAGTATCACAGCACTGTTTACACATGAATATTGATGGCCTTCAAGGCAACGGTTTATTCGCTGTGAAGAATTTTAATCATATTGATGGACTAACAATCAATACTGCAACCATGCTAGACTTAGCAGACTTTAATTAATCTATTTATCGAGGAACGATAATGTTAAAGCAAAAATTATTAGCATTAGCTATATCTTCACTATGTATATCTGGAGCATATGCAGAAGTGAACCAAGAAGAATTCACTGCTGGTTTGGTCACTGCCTCTGCTGAAGGGAATTCCCCTGCGCAGTACGCTCTGGCTCAAATGCAAAATAATCCTGCTGATAGTGCCGACATACTTGGTTTTGCTTTAATTGCTGCTGATAGCGATATGGCAATCGTTAAAAGTGTCCTAGCTGCAGCCCTTGAAAGTGGAATGGATCCAGATGAAATTCTAGCTATCGCGCTAGCCAATGGCATTGACCCTTCTATCGTTTCTGAGGTTATCGAAGAAACTCAAACTGCTGCGGGTGCATTTGCACTGGGCGCAGCCCCAACTCCAGGTGCACTAGGACTAGGTGGCGGTTCTGGCGGTGGTGGCGGAACAATTTCGGGTAACTAATCGCCTTACACAAAAAAACCTGCATTATGCAGGTTTTTTTGTACCATTTTTAATATATAACTATCAAAACTGAATTAACTACATGTCCACATCGACAATGTAATGCCCCTGAAGCCAATTGCGACCAATAAGTAATTTATAGGTCATTTTGCTTCGGTCCCTTAAGTTAACATCAACTTTGAATTCTTGACCTGGTTCACCAATGGTTAACGTCACCATATATCTAATTTCACTACCCTGAGCATTACGAATAAGTGACGTGCTATGAATTCTTGCAGTAACGTCTACTGTTTCATTTTTCTCATTCATGGTTGTAAATGTCACATCTTTACCGACATTGTTTTCCATGTTTTCTTTATCTTCATCTTTAATTCTTAAGTTTGTTGCATGAAGTGAATTCTCGACCGCACCAGTATCAATACGAGTATCAAACATCAAACCAGACTCAACAATGCTAATGCCCGCTGTTGGACCGATAAATTTCTTTTCTGAAACATCAACCACATACTTTCCTTTAAGCCAATTACGACCAATAAGTAGTTTGTAATCCATGGTTGTTCTATCTCGTAAATTAACCTTAACTTTACGAGTGTTATCACCAAACTTAATCGGTAACTTTACTGCATAACGTGTTTCTGTACCTTGAGAGTTACTTACCGTAGATGTACCAACAATTTCAGCAGTAACAACTTGCTTCTCGCCTTTTTCATTAAACGTAGTGAAAGTAACGTCTTTACCCACATTATCTTTCATTTTTGTTGCGCTGCCACCAGCAACAGAAATATCTAATGCATGTAATGATGAGTTCACTGCACCGGTATCCATTCTTGCCTCAAACACGATGCCATCAGCACTAACTGACATCATCTCAGTTTGTCCTAAGACTTGTTTGTCTACAGCAAAACTTGAAAAAGAAACTCCACCTATTAATAGTGCGGCAATGACAGATTTAAGCATTTGGATTCCTAATTATGACTTTTAAAAACAAGGTGCGGGTTTATCGTAAAATTTGTTCGATTTCTTTATCAAAAAGGTTTTTGATTAAACCAGAAAACTCTGTAATAAAAACTGATTGCTCTGGCGTGGCATTATGGCTAGCTACACTTGCTAAAATTTCTTCAAGATCATAGACAATAGCGTCGATTTCTCGAATCACTTTATTACGTTGCGCGAAGGATAAATTAGGGTTTTGACCACAAACCATGATGATTTGTGCAGAGAGTTGATCTTCAAATAATTCCATCACCGTTTGATTATTGATGCTGGTATCTTCTGAAGCTTCAAATAAACCAAGGTGTTCTGTTAAATATTGAATTAAGTGAATATAGCCGTCTTTATCAGTGACCATTAAATGCCCTATTAACGTGGCTTAAGCTGTTAACTATAAGCCACATTGTATAATTATTGAGACAGAGTGAGTACAAACGATACGGGAACAGCTAAGCTTATACTGCTTAATCCAGCTATTTCACGTAATTTGTTAACCCCTTCTACTAAATCGAAATCATTCGCCTGTACAATTACTGGCGCTAAACTGCTTACTACCATTTTGGTATCAGAAAGCTTTGCCACCAATACATCAAACGACATTTGGCGGGTTTTACCATGCAAATCAATAGTGCCATCAATTTGTGTCATTAACGTTGAGCCGACACTCAAATCTGTCAGCAATTTCGGGTTAATCACTGAATTTAATTTCACTTGTGGGTATTTAGCCACTTCGAATAACATGGTTTGCATTCTTTCATCACGTATTTCAATCCCTGTATCTACACTGACTAATTCAATCGTTAAATTGAATGCTCCTTCAGGGGTTAAGCTGCCACTGACCTGTTTAAAGTCATGTACTTCTGCAATGTCACCTTTTTTAACAGAAATAAAACTGACCTTTGAATGCCCTTGCTTGACCTGCCAGTCAGCGGCGAACGCCGATGCAGATAATAGCGCTGTTGACACTAATGCCACTGGTAACGCTGTTAGCCATTTTTTCATCATTAATCCCTTTTGTGAATAAAAACAGTTAAATTATAGATTAAAATTTATTAACTCGACTGGAATCAGCCAAGCTATTATTTTCTGAACTTATAAACGGCTCAGCCATTTATCTAACGCCTGTGCAAATGCATGTTTATCTGCCTGAGAAAAGCTATTTGGCCCCGTTGTATGGACACCACTGCTGCGAAGCTCTTCCATAAAATCTCGCATAGTTAATCTTTGTTTTATATTGTCAACAGTGTATATATCACCTCTCGGATTAAACACGACTGCTCCTTTGTCTATCGCATCAGCAGCTAAAGGAATATCACCAGTGATCACCAAATCACCCGCGTTAAGCTGCTCAACAATGTAGTTGTCTGCTTCATCAAATCCAGAGCTCACTCTAACAACAGAAATATTAGGTGAAGCAGGTACTCGAATTAACTGATTAGCAACAAGTACGAGAGGAATCGTTTTACGGTCTGCCGCTCTAAATAACATGTCTTTTACTGGGTTTGGGCATGCATCTGCATCAACCCATATTTTATGGCTCATTTTTTCTTCTTTAAAGTAAAGTCTGGCTCATTAATCTGGCTTCCCTAAGAAAATTAAGGCGCTAATCTATCGATATTCCAACCGGATGGTAACTTTTGATATATAAATCGATCATGTAATCGTTTTTCACCGCCTTGCCAAAACTCGATACTTTGCGGCTTAACTCTATAGCCTCCCCAAAACTTGGGAAGTGGCACATCGCCTTTTGTAAACTTGGCTTTCATTTCGTTAAATTTGGTTTCTAATGCTTGGCGTGCACTAATTTTACTTGATTGATTTGATACCCATGCAGCAACTTGGCTATCTTTTGGCCTTGTCATAAAGTACTTAGTCACTTCCATCATCGATAATGGCTCGGCTTCTCCGGTAATAGCCACTTGGCGCTCTAGAGGATGCCATGGGAACAATAAGCTGGTTTTTGCATTATTCGCTAAATGGGTAGCTTTTCGGCTTTCAAGGTTGGTGAAAAATACAAAACCATCATTATCAAATTTTTTTAATAACACAATGCGCTGAAAGGGTTGACCATCAGCATCCACTGTCGCAACACACATCGCAGTGGGATCAGTTAACTCAGCATGTTTAGCCTGCTCAATCCACTTTTCAAATAACACAAGTGGGTTTTCAGGTAAGTCTTTGCGGCGTAATCCACCTTGAGTATACTCTCGGCGGATATCAGTTAAATCATTCATTAATATCCCTCTTTTATTCTCATCATTATACTCAAAGATACTGATATATGATCATTACATACTGGATAAATTCAGGGAAACATTAAGCTCGACAATTCAAGTCATTTCAAAAGGCTTCACTCTGAATATAGCCATAACACGGCGTCTGCATAACGACGCTAAATAAGGTTCAACCTCTTAAATATAAAAAAGCCAGCAATAATCGCTGGCTTTAATTTAGCTATAAACCTTGGTGCTACTTTTTCACCAAACCTTTACCTTCTGCCCATACGTGCAGCATTTCTAGTCCCAGTGTTGCGCCTGCTAGTGCGGTAATATCAGCAGAATCATATGCTGGAGCAACTTCGACTACGTCCATTCCGACTATGTTCATGCCACGTAATCCACGAATGATTTTCATTGCTTTATCACTTGTTAGGCCACCACACACTGGTGTACCAGTACCTGGCGCATAAGCAGGGTCTAAACAGTCAATATCAAATGTGACATACAAAGGCATATCACCTACCCGCTGTTTAATTTGCGTGACGATTTGATCTGCAGTTAACTCATTCGCTTGTGCTGCATCAATAACATCAAACAAGTGCTCCGCTTTGTTGTACTCTGTTCTGATCCCCACTTGAATTGAGTTTTCAGGCGCAATCAAGCCTTCATTAGGCGCATGATAAAACATTGTGCCATGATCATACTTACTACCTTGGCTATATGTATCGGTATGAGCATCAAAATGCAGCAATGCCATTTTTCCGTACTTTTTGTGATGAGCACGTAGCAAAGGCAATGTCACAAAATGGTCACCACCAAAACTTAGTAAGGCTTTGTCACTCTCTAAAATGCGCGTTGCAAATGCTTCTAGACGAGTCGTGAAATCTTCTTGATCGCCACAATCAAAAACTAAATCACCCGCATCAACGACATTAATGGTTTCACAAATAGAAAAATCCCAAGGCCAGCGAGTCTCCTCCCAAGCAAGGTTAACAGATGCACGGCGAATGGCTTCAGGTCCCATTCTGCCACCAGAGCGGCCTGTCGTTGCCATATCAAAAGGTAAACCGATGACAACAACATCAGCATTGGTTTCTGTTGGTTTAAAATTTAATGGCTGACGTAAATATCCAAATGCATTGGAATACAGTGAATAATCTGCTTTTTCAGCAAAAGTGCTCATAAAACTCTCCGTAAAGGCAATAAGCCAATAACTACAAATATTCTGGGATCAGTACTTCATGACAAAGTTGCTGATAATGACTGAAATCAATGTTGTAACCTTGTTCGGTTGCCAAAGAGCAACTGCCTAAACAAAGGTGAGCAGGAAATCCTTGGGTATTCTTAGGTGAATTAAACCCAATCACATCCCAACTGCCAGGGTTCAAAATTGACAGTAAACGAGCATAAATATCGACACTGTGATTGGCTAAATTAACATTGGTTTCAAGGCTCACATAAGAGCTTTTCTCTTGAGGTGTGATATGAATAGTAAAATATTCATTGCCTTTAATGCCGTTAATTGAATAACCAAATGGCTCAAATAAAAAGTCATCAACAGCGAAATCAGGAAACAGCTCAGATAACGCTAATAAATCCCGTATACCTTGTTTACTCTGATTTACACCACGTAAATAATCCGCAGCCTTACCGTTAATGTGGTACATCAGTAATTCATTGGTTACGTCTGAATCAGGTGCAATAAATGGCCGCTTAGTACTGAACATATAGTGGTGATGCGAATCTAAGTGGCCAATTCGGTATGCATTTCCTGCAATTGTTTTGCGTATTTTTTTCAAGTCATCTTGAAAAGAGCTTGATTGTAAGTGAGACAAATATTCATTTTTACGTTGGTAACTGGCAAATGCAATAGACTCTTCACCAACATGTTCGATGAATGACATCACAGCATCAGCCAATGTTGTAGTGCCGCAGGTTAACATCACAAAACGGTCTTGCCAGACAAATAAACTAGACTCACTGAGTAAATAGGCATCGCAGTCTTCATTACTGATCGATGACAGAATTTCTGCATTAGCGCAGGCGACAATATCAGCCCAGAATGCTTGTCCAAATTCACGTATATTCAAAGATGAGTCAGCAATAATGACTTCAATCTTTTTCTCTGAACCTTCAAAAAACATATTAAAACCTACAAAAGCAGAGCCGTTTTATCGGCTCTGCGGGTACTCGTATTACGAAAAATCTTCTAAATAGGTATAACCTTTAAGACCTAACTGTAACTCTTCTAGTATTGATGTTCTTTCATCCTCAGCAATATGCTGATTGACCAATTCTTCATAAGTTCGCATAAACGCAACGGCGTCTAAATTCACATAGCGAAGTACATCAGCAACTGTATCACCAGCAAGAACAGACTCAATATTTGGAATACCGCTTTCTTCAACCCTAACGACAGCAGAGTTGGTATCACCAAATAAATTGTGCATATCACCTAAAATCTCTTGGTAAGCACCAACCATGAAAAAGCCGATCAAATAAGGGCTTTCAGGTGTCCAAGCAGGAACAGGTAACGTAGTCTCAATACCTTGACCGTCTACATATTGATCAACAATACCATCCGAGTCACAGGTAATATCTAACATCACAGCCCGTCTTTCTGGTGGCTTATCAAGTCCGCTCAATGGCAGAACAGGGAATACTTGATCAATCCCCCATGCATCGGGAATAGATTGAAATAAAGAGAAGTTAACAAAGAACTTATCCGCTAACTTTTCATTCAACTCATCAATAATGGGTCTGTGATAACGGTTATTATTACTCAACAAACTCTTAAGAGCATGACAAACACGCAAGTTAGTTTGCTCAGCCCAAGCGCGTTGCATTAATGTCAGTTGCCCGACAGAAAATAACGAGTGCGCTTCAGCAATATCGCTTTGAGTATCATGATAAATCTCAATAATAGCCCGATTATCAGGACGCTCACTCATATCAGTCCAAGACATCCACATATTATGAAGTAGCTGCGGCGCATCTTCCTCGGGCGGTTGAATGTCCTCAGGCTTGTATGATTCAGTGCCAATAACGTCAGTGATTAACACCGCGTGATGCGCTGTTAAGTGACGACCTGACTCAGAAATAATACGTGGCATTGGCTGCTCATATTCATTACAAATATCAGTTAACACATTGACGATATTATTGGCGTATTCAGTCAAACCATAATTCATCGAGTTATTACTTTGACTTCGAGTACCGTCATAATCTACAGCTAAGCCGCCGCCCACATCAAAGGTATCGATAAGTGCGCCCATTTTACGCAACTCACAGTAAAAGCGGCCAGCTTCACTTACACCTTGGCGAATATCTCGAATATTGGCGATTTGCGAACCCAAGTGGAAATGAATTAATTGCAGCGAACTCATCATATTGAGCTCTTCTAATTCATTAAGCACCTTAAGCACTTGCGCTGCAGATAAACCAAACTTTGATTTTTCTCCACCGCTGGCTTGCCACTTACCTTTGCCTTGAAAAGCAAGTCTAGTGCGGATACCCAGTCTTGGCGTCACTCCCAAATTTTTAGACTCTTCAAGAATCAACTTAAGCTCAGAGATTTTCTCGATGACGATGTAAACTTTATGGCCAAGCTTTTCACCGATGAGTGCTAAACGCACATACTCTTTATCTTTGTAACCGTTACAAACGATAACTGAGCTGGCTTTTTGCGCCATAGCAAGTACGGCCATTAACTCAGGCTTACTACCTGCTTCCAGCCCTAGTTGTGGCACTTCCTTTGACTTTTGGCTAGCCAAAATCTCTTCAACAACGGTTTGCTGTTGGTTTACTTTAATCGGATACACTAACAAGTAATCATTTTGATACTCGTATTTTTGAATCGCCGCATTAAAGGCATCACATAAGTTTTCAACTCTGCGATGTAAAATTTGTGGGAAACGCACTAAAACCGGTAAAGCAACCCCTGCTTTAACCATATCTTTAGCCAGCTCATTTAATCCGATAGTGCATTCTGGTTTATTCGGATCAGGGGTTACTGTCACCTCGCCACTATCATCAATACCAAAATACTGTTGACTCCAATGTGTCACGTTATAACTTGCACGAGCATTTTCGATAGACCAATCTTTCATATTATCCATTCCGTCTATTCAAGCAGATTATGCAGTTACCGACTGTGCGGACTTCACTGCAGTTTCAACAAAAGCGGGCAAAGCAAAGCTCGCCATGTGTAGAGCTGGCGTATAATACTGAGTGCTAATATTCGCCATTTCAAAACGTTGCTTGAGGCTAGTCAAGTCAAGTTCTCTGGCCGATACATCATCAGTTGCCCAAGCAAACGCCATTGTGCCACCAATATAAGTAGGTACGGCAGCATTGTAAAACCAGCAATCATTTACATAAGGACTTAACCGCCTTACTGTGTCTTGTAATTCTTCTGGTTGCATAAATGCAACCCCATTTTGAGCAACAAAAATCCCTTTTTCAGTGAGGCATCTTTTACAGTTTTCATAAAATGCAGAGCTAAATAATACTTCGCCAGGGCCAATAGGATCGGTGCAATCTGAAATAATTACATCAAATTGCTGCTGACATTGCTCGATAAAATGCATTCCATCATCAATCACTAACGATACTCGATCGTCATCAAATGCGCCCTGAGAATGTTGTGGGAAATAGGTTTTACACATTTCGACTACGTTAGCATCGATTTCTACCATAGTAACCTGCTCAACGTGTTTATGCTTCAGTACTTGGCGCAGCATACCACCATCGCCGCCACCAATAATCAACACCTTTTTAGCATCACCATGAGCAATAATAGGCACATGAGTCATCATTTCATGGTAAACAAATTCGTCTTTTTCGGTAGTCTGAATTGCACCGTTTAACGCCATTACACGGCCAAAGTGTTTATTTTCAAAAATACTTAAATGCCACTGTTCCGTTTTCTGTTCAAAAAGAACGTGTTCAACTTCAAAGTATTGGCCATAAGCCGGATGTAATGTTTCGTAATAAATATTTGATTTGTTTAGCATGTATATTGTCCAACGTTGTCGCTAATATCCAGACATTAACAACGTAGATTTAAGTAAAAATAACAATGTCGACTCAATTCAGCCACGGTGGTGATTGAGTCTCTATCCATGAGGTTCGATTCTTTGGTAGCCATAACAGTTAATCCGTCAAGCTAAACCCGACTTTTTCAAACTCTAAAACACTCATTGAGCTCAAACAAAAAAGCGGCGCAATTAAACCCTGCAAACCAGTATAATGCAAGTAAGAAAAACCTATTTTAGTATAAATTTAATTCAATATTTCTATCATCGCTTTGACATATGTTTTTTTTGTTAAAAACCAGTCATTTCGCAATCTTTTTTCTTTATGAACAACTGCATTTATTTAACGAATTGCACGCCTGTTACTGATTATATTTGTTTAGTTGGCTAACCCAAGTTACATGCCTTGCATATTGAGTATATAATTAGCGTGTTTTTACATTATCTTTAAGTCAAATAGAGTCAACAATGATACAAATCGGAAAGCGTTATTCTTTAGAAGTCGTTAAGCAAGTTAGTTTTGGTGTATATGTAAATGCCCAAGAGTTAGGACAAGTATTACTACCAAACAAATTTGTGCCTAAAGACTGTCAAGTCGGCGACATGGTAGATGTCTTTCTGTATCTAGATTCTGAAGACATTGTTATTGCAACAACCCAGAAACCTTATGCTCAAGTAGGCGAATTTGCTTACCTAGAAGCAATTGCAACAGGACCTTATGGTGCCTTTTTGGATTGGGGACTAGAAAAAGATTTACTTCTGCCTTTTGGTGAACAGCACCGTAGCATAGAAGAAGGTAAATCTTATTTAGTGTATGTCCATGCCAATCATGTTGATGAACGTATTATGGCGTCGTCTAAAGTGGATAAGTTTTTAGATAAAACCCCGGCTGAATACACGGTAGGTCAACAAGTCGACCTTATTATTGGTGGCACCACCGATTTAGGTTTCAAAGCCATCATTAATAACGCTCATTGGGGCGTGTTATTTCAAAATGAAGTATTCCAACGTCTAAGTTTTGGTCAATCTATCAAAGGTTATATCAAACAAGTACGTGCTGATGGCAAAGTTGATTTAATTTTACAGAAAGCTGATAAGCAAAACCTTGATAGAAATGCTGAAACGCTTATTAATAAATTGCATCGCGCAGGTGGCTTTTTACCGCTCAATGACAAAACCGATTCAGCGATAATTTATGATCAGATGGCAATGAGTAAAAAAGCATTCAAGCGCAGTATCGGCGGTTTATTTAAAGCGGGCCAAATCAGTATCGAGGATGATGGCATCAGATTGCTCAAATAGTCTGCAACACTGCTGAATTATTTGATAAAAAGCATGGTTCTGTTATAACAAACCATGCTTTTTTATTTGGAGTAATTTATGGAACTTAGCAATCAAGAAGCCCGAGTCATCGGCTGTTTATTAGAAAAAGAAATTACTACCCCAGAACAGTACCCGCTTTCAATCAATAGTTTGACCATGGCATGCAATCAAAAAAGTAGCCGTGAACCTGTAATGAGCTTGTCAGAGCAAGAAACTCAAGACATCATCGATAGCCTCACTAAAAAACGTCTTATCAGTGAACAAACAGGCTTTGGCAGTAGAGTCGTTAAATATAAGCATCGCTTTTGTAATACTGAATTTAGTGACTTACAGTTTTCTGCAGAACAATTAGCTGTCATCATCGTGTTATTGCTACGTGGCCCACAAACGCCAGGGGAGCTCAAAACACGTTGTAATCGACTATTTGATTTTGAGAGCCCACAACAAGTTGAAAGCGCCCTTCACTCTTTAGCCTCACGAGATGAGCCTTTAGTTGTGCAACTTCCTCGTGAAGCCAATCGCCGAGATAGCCGCTATGCTCAACTCTTCTCTGATAAGCATTATCTAGAGCAAGGGACAACGCAATTTGAAGTCAACACAGCGCCAGCAGCAAAAACGTCTACGAACCAAATACTGCAAGAGCGAGTAACCACTTTAGAAGAACAGGTCGCCGATTTGACAAAGCGCTTATCCGAACTTGAACAACTACTTGATTAAGCTAATGAGTAAAAAGTACAAAGTAACATTGGCTTAACAATAATTAATCTCTAAAGCATGAGCCATAGCGTATGATGGCTTTTCTTTTATCTCTTTCTCAAGGAAATGTGTAAATGGACTCAACACCCAGTTCATCGTCTTTGCGTCAAACCTGGCTAATTGCCAGTTATGAAGTTAGCAAACGATTTACCAATACCAAAGGTATTGCAGCGCTTATCGCTTTTTCATTACTTTGGACGATAATATTATTATATCCAGTTCAAAGCGCCTCAGTTTATATGCTAGAGCCTGGTTTTAAAGAACTGGTGCAACATATTTATGGCCCAGATGCACTTAATCAATTATTTAGTTGGAAAGTCGCTGAGTTTGCTGTGTTTTGGTGTATTGCTTTATATGTCTTTCCAATGTTCAGTATTTTCATTAGTGCCGATCAATTCACCTCAGATAAGCAGCGTGGCTCATTCCGTTTTTTAAGTTTACGTGTCAGTCGTGACAGTATCTTCTTTGGCCGATTTCTTGGACAAATGCTAATCCAAAGCTGTTTGCTATTACTTACCATCCTAGCGACGATAGTTTTGGTTCTCAGCCGTGATACAGGCTTATTTATGGACGCTTTAGTCAGCGCAGTGTCGGTATTTATCAATGTCTTTATTGCTCTGCTACCCTATACAGCCGTTATGGCCGTTTTGTCTTGGTATGCCAGTAGCGCAAGACAAGCTAGTATCTACGCTATTATTTTAGGCCTTGTCAGCTTTATTCTGATCGCAATTATTAATAGCCAATTACCAGCCTTGTCTTTCTTAAGCTGGGCACTCCCTGGCTCTCAGCTATCTCTCATGATTGATACTCAAGGTTTGCAGTCATTAATGTATGCACCAATTCCTCTTATTCAAGCTGTCGCAATTCTTATTGCTGGGCGTATTTACATGCAACGGAGTGCATTATGAAGCTAATTACATGTGAAGGTGTCAGCAAACAATACGGCACAAAAACGGCGCTAAACAAGATTAACTTGTCCTTAGACACCGGAGCACCAATTGCGCTAGTCGGCCCGAATGGAGCAGGTAAAACAACGCTATTTAGCTTACTTTGTGGTTACATTCACCCATCTGAAGGCAAGATAACGATTTTAGGTGAAAAACCGGGTAGCCCGCAGTTACAAAACCTGGTATCGGCCTTGCCACAAGATGCCGCATTAGACCCGAATTTTACCGTCGTATCGCAGCTCACCTTTTTCGCAAAGTTACAGGGATTTAGTCGTCAAGACGCCAAGCATGAAGCGCTAAGAGTATTAGAGCTTGTTGATTTGTCATCTGCCGCTTTAATGCTACCAAAAAGCTTAAGCCATGGTATGAGTAAGCGTGTGTCAATCGCCCAAGCATTAATTGGTTCCCCGAAGTTAGTTTTACTGGATGAGCCTACTGCTGGTTTAGATCCCGCTAATGCCAAAAAAATCCGCCAAATCGTTAAGGATTTATCACCTAAAACAACCTTTGTCATCAGTTCTCATAACCTTGAAGAACTTGAAAAATTATGTGATCAAGTGTTGTACCTCGAACAAGGAGAGCTTCAACAATCGGTTTCTATGAAAGCGGATGCAGAAACCGCCTTCTTAACCCTTACGATGCTAAACGCTGACATTGAGCAACTGGCTGATAAGATCAGAGCGTTACCCAATATTCTTAATGTCAAAATGAATAATGATGAGCAACTTATCATTGAGCATCATATTGATACGAGTTTAGGCCTTGAAATGTCACTTTTGGCTCTATTTGTTGACAACAACTGGCAATATAAGGCCATGATGAAAGGAAGAAGCTTAGAGGAAACCTTATTCTCAAGTTAAATTAACTAGTCAGCTTGTTGTTTTTAGAGCCAATAAGCACAATTACTGTTTATGACCATTCATATTTAAAAAGCCTGGTAATCACTACTGGGCTTTTTTGTGTCACCTACACGGCCACACTGGCTAAACACTAATAACGGCCGAACGCTAATTCTGAAACGCGACTAATAACTGAACTGACAATGATTACAGTACAACAATCAGCAACAAAACTCGCATCATAAGCTCAGCTTTTGGCGGTGTTAGCCAAGTAACATGACCAAAGGCGTTAGCTAACTTAAATACTGGCCATACAAGGCCACATAGACTCATAAACAATGATGAACGGCGTATTATAGAATGCGATAGCCTGTGTGTTCTATCAATGCTGCTAAAGACGGATAGGAAGAGTATTAAGGAGTTTATAACAATGCTTTTAAAGTCATCGATAAAGCCATCGATAAATTAATAAAAGGTCTAGCGACAAAAAGCCTGATGAAGATGACCCATTATATTTTTTCAGGCAAAAAAAAACTGCAGTCATAGACTACAGTTTTATTTAATTATACTAGCCGAAGCTAGGAATAATTAAACTACAGTTACGTTCTCAGCTTGTGGGCCTTTTTGACCTTGAGTAACAGTGAACTGAACTTTTTGACCTTCGTCAAGAGTTTTGAAACCGTCTGAGTTGATAGCACGGAAGTGAACGAATACGTCTGGGCCAGACTCTTGCTCGATAAATCCGAAACCTTTGTCAGAGTTGAACCACTTAACAACACCAGTAACTTGAGACATGATATAAATCCTGTATATATAAATTAAAGCCTTAACGGCGGTAGAGCTGAAAATGCCGGTTTTACTTATGTTCACAGGACGAAACTGGTCGTATTGAAACACATAAACTAAGCCCAACCTTCAAGCCCGATAGATTATGAACCTTTTTGCGGGTATGTCAACTAACATCAGCATTTTAATTCAATTAGTTATTACCATGCCCAAAATTCATGAATTCGATAGCTGTTTCCAACTAAATATCAGATTCAAAAAGTAAAATAGCAAATTTAAATGACAAATCAATTACGTTGATGAATTTCAATACTAAAGTCTAACTCACAGCTAAGTCCTTGATCTGCAATTTGGGTCTTTTGTTCTTGCGT
The DNA here is from genome assembly GCF_001401775.1 of Shewanella sp. P1-14-1. Lineage (NCBI taxonomy): Bacteria > Pseudomonadati > Pseudomonadota > Gammaproteobacteria > Alteromonadales > Shewanellaceae > Shewanella > Shewanella sp. P1-14-1. The sequence goes on from NZ_LKTL01000004.1 coordinate 166,894, forward strand.
CAACTTCCAAGCATAAGGGGTCATGTTTAAAAAATGTTCAATATCAACAGGGTCAGATAAATCCAATTGATAGCAAAGCCTTTCGTTATGCAGACAAGTAAAACCTTCAAGCTCTGCCTTTGAGGCTTCATGTGGTTTAGGCTCACTATAAATGATTTTTTTCATCGCGAAATGGTGCATAGGACCAGGAGATACAGTAATTAGTACGCCATCTTGTTTGATCGCCCTTTGTAACTCATCCAGTTTAGAAGGCGCATAAATTCTCATCGCTAAATCAAATAACCCGTCTTCAAAAGGCATTTCATAGGCACTGGCTACACAAAAATGTAAATCAGGGTAGCGTTTGGCGGCATACTTAATTGCAGACTTAGAAATATCCAGCCCTTGCAGTACACAATCTACTTCCCTTGTATGCGCCATGGCTTCAAATAGTCGATGACTGTAGTACCCTTCTCCACAACCTATATCTAATATATTTTCAGCATTAGCTGCGTATTCAATCGCAAGCTCATTTACCCTATCACTTAGTTTTTGGTAGTAGCCTTTATTTAAAAACTCACGACGGGCAAACATCATCGTTTTATTGTCGCCAGGGTCTTTTGAGTTCTTTTTCTGCACAGGCAATAAATTAACATAACCTTCTTTTGCACAATCAAATTGATGACGGTTTTCACAAGACCATGATTTGGCATTTAGGGTAAGCACCGTGCGGCACAAAGGACAAATATATTGCATTTTTTACTCAACAAGGAATTGAAATAACGGTGACTCAACAAGAGCAACGTTTAACATGACACTAAAAATGACAATGGTACGCAATGAACACCCAAATGTCAGTTATCTTCGGTTAACTTATCAACCATCAAACTCACATCTGCAGGAGCAAGTAACGCAAAGCACTCTAATTTACGTTGTAAATCTTCAACATCTTTGGACAATTCATTTGCTGCTGATGCGTAATTAGTTCGCTGCTGTGATTGACTATACGTTCGTAACAGCCATTGTTGTTTATGATTAAGTAGATTATCAAGCTTTAACAATTGCGCTGCGATAATGGCGTGAACTTTATTTCTTTCTTCAGATAAATAGTGGCTAATATCAGCGCGTACTTGTTCAATTTCACTTATATTCAAAGCGATAGTTGCTGGAGGTTCTTCATAATCAAAGTTTCTCGCTAAAATCGCTTTAGCCATGATCAATTCTTTGGGTTCTTGATTAAGGCGTAAATCTTTCTCTAGTGTAATCGCTTCACACACCGATTGTTCATATTCAATGACGACTCCTTCATCAGAGTGAATAAAAGAAAACGTTAATCTAACGCCTTTTCTTAGCATGGCGGCAGATATTCGTGGCGCAATACCGACTCTGGCATACAAGCGGCAACCTTGACCTAATGCTCTTGTTACTTTACCGAGATGTTTACTGACATCACATTGATGAGAAATAGTGTCAGATTTGGGGCTTGTATCAGGAACAGAATTTAGCGAATAACCTGCTGACGCTGTTGCCTCACTCGCTTTATTAACTTTCCCTTGATCAAGTTGCTCTTTATCAAGTATCTCTTGGTCATGAGTATCTTTGTCATTCAAGCTTTCAACATGACTGACAGTAAAAAAAGGCTGGCAAGTGAGAATGATGCTAGCTCCCTGCTCATTTGTATGAGAGGGTAACTCACTAATAATAATTTCTGCCAAAGGCTGACTCAGCGCAGGAAGCAACACAAAATCACTGACATCATCAGCCAAAGAGACCAAAAGAGATTGATTTGGCTTTATTTCATATTGTATTGGTTGGCTGAATAGATGGTTGTACATAGAGACTCCGATGACGTTATATAAATTGTAACCATCAAACGGACTTACGTCACCTACTTAAAAAGCGTTCAATCACTAACGCCCCCTGTAAACATTAGTAATTAACAGTGTTAATATATTTGTAATCGAAAAATAGGATAACTCTATATTATGGCAAGCGCTTTTCAACCTACCCTTTTTTGGCACGATTATGAAACATTTGGGGTGAGTCCAGCAAAAGACCGTCCTTCGCAATTTGCAGGCATTCGAACTGATTTAGATCTTAATATCATTGGTGAGCCAGAAAACTTTTATTGCAAGCAATCAACAGACTACCTGCCCTCACCTGAAGCGATTCTTGTCACAGGGATAACGCCACAGCTTGCGAATCAAAAAGGCATGGTTGAAACTGAGTTTATGGGGCGCATTAATGCCATTTTCACTCAACCAAATACCTGTGTTGTTGGGTATAACTCATTACGATTTGATGATGAAGTCAGCCGTTATGGTTTTTATCGCAATTTTATAGACCCTTATGCACGTGAGTGGCAAAACGGTAACTCACGCTGGGACATTATCGATTTAGTTAGAGCCTGTTATGCATTCCGTCCAGAAGGGATTAATTGGCCGCTTAAAGAAGATGGTTCACCTAGTTTTAAATTGGAGCATTTAACCCAAGCTAATGGATTGAGCCATGAACAAGCTCATGATGCTATGAGCGATGTCTATGCAACGATTGCAATTGCGAAACTCATCAAAGAAAAGCAGCCTAAATTATACGATTACTATTTTGAACTTCGAAATAAGAAAAAAGTCGCAGAATTAATCCAAGGCGACTTCATGCAGCCGCTAGTTCATGTGAGTTCAAAGATTAGCGCTGCCAATGGTTGCGTCACTTTAATTGCGCCTGTAGCACCTCATCCAACGAACAAAAACGCGATGATTTGCATTAATTTAGCAATGGATTTAAGCCCGCTCATTGACTTAACTGTGGCAGAAATCGTCGAACGTATGTATACACCTCGAAGTGAATTAGCCCCTGATGAGCTGCCAATTCCACTAAAGCAAATACATTTAAACAAATGTCCGTTTATTGGTACTCCTAAACTACTATCAGAAGCCGTAGCACAAAGGCATCAATTTGATATGGATTTTGCCCGCAGCCAATATAAATTATTCAAACAACACCCTGAGCTTCGCGATAAAATGCAAGCTGTGTTTGATGTAAATGATCACCCAGCTGTTACAGATCCTGATTTAATGCTCTATAGCGGAGGCTTTTTTAGTCACGCCGATAAAGCCAAAATGGAAATGATCCGCAATACCAAAGCCGAAAACCTCGCCGCTCTTAATCTCGACTTTGACGATCCTAGGCTCAGTCAAATGTTGTTTCGTTATCGAGCCCGTAATTACCCTGAAACATTGAGCCATGATGAATCAATGCAATGGCGAGAGTTCTGTCAGCAACGCCTTTCTGATGCTGATTATGTGATAAACCTCGAAAACTTATTAGAAGAAACCAGCGAGAATGAACACAAACAAAAGTTATTAAAAGCCCTATGTTTATATCTGCAATCTCTTTAAGCTTTTATCATTAACTTACTTTGTACTTATTGTATTAATAAAAGGAATTGGTCATGCAAAATCGTTTCATTGATAGCATCACCCAACTGCCCAAACCACTGGCAACAGCGCTTATCCCATTACTTAATGATGATTTTTGTGGGCACATCGATGCGAATCAACTGACGGAACTTGTCAACATCAGTCAAATGACAGAAGAAGAACTTCTATTAAGTTTACTGCCAATCGCTGCAGCACTTGCCAAACCAAGCATCAGCGAGTTTTATGTTGGTGCAATCGCTAAAGCTGAAAGCGGCGACATATACATGGGGGCTAATTTTGAATTATCTTCTGAAGCGCTATTTCACACGGTACATGCCGAACAAAGTGCAATCAGCCACGCCTGGCTAAACGGCGAACAAAAAATTATTGATATCGTCGTCAACTTCAGTCCTTGTGGCCATTGTCGTCAGTTCATCAATGAATTAGTCAGCGGTATCGATATTAACATCCACTTACCAGGTCAGCAGCCACAGCAATTAGCACACTACCTACCATATGCATTTGGGCCAAAAGACCTACAAGTCACTAAGCCATTGTTATCAAAAAGTCATATCGAATTTAGTTTACAGTCAGACGACCCAATGATCATCGAAGCTGTCGACCAAGCTGGTTTAAGTTATGCCCCCTATACGCAAAACTACGCAGCGGTGGTTATTGAAACAAAAGACGGTAAAACATACTGCGGCCGGTACGCAGAAAACGCCGCATTTAATCCATCAATGATGCCAATGCAAATGGCGTTATCAAACTTAATTCGCCACAACAGAGACTACAGCGATATTAATCGAGTGGTATTGATAGAATCATCTGCCGGTAAAATCAGTTTAGCTAATGCCACTATGGATACACTGCAAGCTGTTGCCGCAATTGAGCTTGAGCATATCGTTGTAGACCCAAGCTAGCCAGCTCATTTTGCTGCACGTTAATTGAAATTACACTGAATTAGCCTTTCTTAGTTTTGATATTAAGAAAGGCTTTTTGTTACCAATCATTATTTAGTACCTCGAAGGCACGTATTAACTTTTTGTTTGCACAAAACCTGTAAAGCCTTACACTCTTGCTCTTCTCATATAAGAATTGATTTAAGAACTCTAGCCCATGCCTGATTTAGCAATACTTGCTGTATTTATTCCAACATTCTTTTTTGTTTCTATTACGCCAGGAATGTGTATGACATTAGCAATGACACTCGGCATGAGTATTGGTGTTAGAAGAACCCTGTGGATGATGGCAGGTGAATTAGTGGGTGTTGCTTTAGTTGCTATTGCTGCGGTTATGGGCGTTGCCAGCGTCATGCTCAATTACCCAGATGCCTTTGCCATTTTAAAATGGCTTGGCGGCGCTTATCTTGCGTATATTGGCGTTAATATGTGGCGTTCGAAAGGCAAAATGGCCATCATTGAGGGGCAGCAAACAGACAAATCGATTAGTAATATTGCGCTAATTTCCCAAGGGTTTGTCACAGCAATAGCCAATCCCAAAGGTTGGGCATTTATGATTTCACTTTTACCTCCCTTCATCAGTGTTGATAAAGCTGTCGCACCTCAGTTGTTTTGGCTACTTGCGATTATTATGCTGACAGAAAGCGTATCAATGCTCGCTTATGCCAGTGGCGGTAAGAGTTTAAGAATGTTTTTATCTCGGGGCGATAACATTAAACTGATGAACCGTATTGCCGGCAGTTTAATGATTGGCGTCGGTTTTTGGCTAGCGCTTGGCTAAACGTTAAATACACTGAATATCGCTAAACGAAAGAAGTATAGATAAAAATAAGCCGATAATGTAATTGATTACGCCGCTTTGTCGTAATACGGTTTAACACAGTTTCTGCCGTTTTCTTTCGCCATATACAGGGCTTTATCCGCTCTCATCAGTAAGTCTTTAAGCTCTTTCGCAGATGCTGTTTTTTCAGCGATACCAAAGCTCGCTGTGCACTGGAGGTTTTGGGAATCGGTTAACGGAATTTTACACTCAGCAATGTGTCCACGCATTCGCTCGGCCACTTTATTAGCATCATGCAAATGAGTATTTGGCATAGCAATAACAAATTCTTCCCCGCCAATCCGCGCACATAAATCTTGTTCACGGCACAAAGCTTTAATCGTTTTAGTCACTTCAATTAAACACTTATCGCCAACGAGATGACCGTGTTTATCGTTAATCGTCTTAAACAAGTCTAAGTCGATTAGCACCAAAGTGAATGGGAGTTGATGCGCCACAGCTTTATCGAGCAATGATTTACCCTCGGTAAAAAAGGAGTGTCGATTTGCCAATCGTGTCAAAGAGTCAGTACTTGCTTGCAATGTCAGTTGCTTTTCGTTTTTATCAATCTGTTTAGCAAAAATATATAAGACAACAATCACTTCCAGCATCGTAAAAAATACCACAGATTGATAAAGCATATGGTTAACTTGAGCAGACAGTTCAATTAATGGCGCTTCGTTTACGGTATTTTCGCAATAGAAAAATAACACCATTGCCAGTGCACTTAATGTCACCTGCTCAAGTCGCTCTCTTAATTCAAATAACAAAAAAGCCCCAGTTGGCACAAGGAAGTAATAGAGGTGAAAACCACTCGCATTAGTTACATAAACATTGGTACACACAAGTAGATGCAGCATCAACACGCTAAAAAACCAAATTTTAGCGATTTTAGGCTGCTGTTTGGCGGTAAGTACATTAGTGACGAAATACGCAAACGTAAATCCAAGGTTGATAAAACCGACAGAAGGATTATCAAGAAACAAAATATAGTTAAGCGAATATAAAAATGAGATAGCAACCGTAATTAACCCTATGATATTCATAGTTCTTATTCGGTTAGCTGATGAAAATGACTGTTGATTCGTGCCCAGATTAATAATTGATTTTAAGTTCATTGGGGTAACAAATAAGTTAACGACATGTAAACTTTAGCACAATTTATATTTTTAGTTCTATCCAGATTATTAGTCAACAGAGTACCTAATTCAATTGTCGATTGTTAAATGAAGATGACTTAACTCCTCTAAGTCGTTGTAATGCTATTCTGAATTTTGTTTATACGGCAGTTTTGCGCTCATTTGCGTCATATACTGCTTAATGTGAAGTTGCTCTTGCTGGCAATAGTGATTAATAGCATGACTAAACTCGGCATGTGCGACATTGTGATTCGAATAGGTTTCTATAGGCTCAAAACCTCTAGCAACCTTATGCTCCCCTTGTGCCCCTGCATCAAAAGTCGTTAATCCATGTTTGATGGCATACTCTATCCCTTGATAATAACAGGCTTCAAAATGCAGACCGTCAACCTCCTGTAAGCAGCCCCAATAACGCCCGTATAAATGAGTTTTAGAAACAAAATATAACGCCGAAGCCACCATTGTTTGCTGCGGATCAGAAATGATAAGTAAGCGAATTTGATTACCCATAGTGTCTGCTAGCTGCTCAAAAAAATCGCTGGATAAATAACCTGTATGACCAGATCGTTTTAAATAGGTTTGCTGATAACACTCAATAAAGTGTTCCCACTGAGCTGAAGATGCTTGTTCGCCTGTAATAAATTCAAAATGATACTCAGAAACCATACGACGTTCTTTAACAATGGTTTTACGCTTACGTGAAACTAAGTGTCTAAGATAATCATCGAAATTCTGATAACCTCGGTTACCCCAATGAAACTGTGTAGCAAGCCTTGCAATAGACTGTTGACTGGCAAAGTTAAAATCATCTTTAGGTAAGAACAAACAGTGCCAAGACGAAAAATCCTGTTCTATACTGCGATTAAGGAAGTTGAGAATACAGCTTATAAGATGATGTCTAACTGATTTACTGGCCCCTTCCATGATCCCGAAACGCTGCCCTGTTACAGGAGTAAACGGTATAGCCGCGACTAATTTGGGATAGTATTGTAATCCGTTTCTCTCATATGCTTCAGCCCAAGCCCAATCAAACACATACTCTCCCCACGAATGGGTCTTCTCATAGCAAGGTAAAATAGCCACTACCTTATCGCCTGTCTGAACCACAATATGTTTTGGTGTCCAACCCGTAAGTGGGCAAACACATTGGCTTTGCTCAAGAGCCAATAAGTAATCAAACTGAGTAAAAGGGTTATCATCACGAAACATCAGCAGCCAATCTTGCCTACCAATAGCTTCAACTGAATCGTAAAAGCTAATGTGAATATCATCAAGAGCTGTAAGTGCTGAGTCCTCTGCTAATGAATCACTAATTAAGCCAGTTTCAGACATATTTCCTCAGAATACCGTTTTAGATATTGTGTATTAGATCATACTTATGGCACATTGCAACATATGATTATACTTACAAAGGACTGAAAATGAGCGTTTTTTCTCAGATAAAGCCTATCGTTGTTTCTACTTCTATTGCGTTACTACTTGGTTTTACTTCACTATCCGCAAGTTCTGTACAAGCTGCCAACGAACAGTCTATTTACAGTCGAGCTGCAACAGCACAACCAATTTGGGCCGAGCACGGCATGGTCGCCAGCCAAGAGTCATTAGCCACACGAATTGGCGTAGATATTTTGAAACAAGGTGGTAATGCTGTAGATGCCGCAGTTGCTGTGGGTTTTGCTCTTGCAGTCACCCTTCCTCGTGCTGGCAATATTGGCGGAGGCGGCTTTATGTTAGTCCACCTCGCTGAAACGAATAAAACAATTGCTATCGATTATCGAGAAACCGCGCCTTCAAAAGCGCACAAAGATATATTTCTAGATGAAAAAGGTAAGCCAAACCCTAAACTAAGCCGTGAACATGGTCTTGCTGTCGGTGTCCCAGGAACGGTCATGGGTTTTGAGTTAGCGCTCGAAAAGTATGGCACTATGAAGTTAAGTGAGGTGATTGCGCCAGCCATAAAGTTAGCAAAAGAAGGTATTAGTGTTAATCCAGATCTTGCTAATTCCCTTGATGGACTTAAGCGCCGAATTTCTCAATGGCCCAGTTCAGCCAAAATCTTCTATAAAAAGAACGGTGACAGCTTTGCAGTAAACGATACCTTAGTACAAACCGATCTCGCACATTCACTGTCTTTAATTGCAACTCACGGCAGTAAAGGGTTTTATGAAGGTGAAACTGCAGAAAAAATCGTTGCCTCAATTAAGCAAGCCAACGGTATTATGACCTTGGAAGATTTAAAAAACTATCAAGTTGTTGAACGTGAGCCAATTCGCGGAGAATATCGTGGATACGAGATTGTCTCCATGCCACCTCCTTCCTCTGGCGGAATTCATATCATTCAAATGCTGAACATGCTTGAGAACTACCCTATCAATGAATTAGGCCACAATACGGCTCAAACATTGCACCTGATGGTAGAAAGTATGAAACATGCATATGCCGATAGAAGTGAGTATTTAGGTGATCCTGATTTTAACCCTGTCCCTTTGAAGGCGTTGACGGATCAAAAATACGCTGACTCATTGGTTAAAAAAATAGCTTACAACAAAGCCACTCCAAGTGCTGAGATAAAGCCAGGTAATATAGCTCCCTATGAGAGTAACCAAACCACTCATTACTCTGTTGTGGATAAATGGGGAAATGCAGTGTCGAATACCTACACGTTGAACTTTAGTTATGGTTCTGGACTAGTTGCAGACGGCACTGGGATTTTACTCAATAATGAAATGGACGATTTTTCTGCAAAGCCAGGTACGCCAAACGCCTTTGGTTTAATTGGCGGCGAAGCTAATTCGGTTCAAGGAAACAAGCGACCATTGAGTTCAATGAGCCCAACCATTGTGATGAAAGAAGGCAAGCCTTTCTTAGTGACAGGTAGCCCAGGCGGCTCAAGAATCATCACGACGACATTACAACTCATTATGAACGTGATTGATCATAAGCTTAATGTCGCAGAAGCGACTGCTGCCCCAAGAATCCATCATCAATGGCTTCCTGATTATATTGGTGTAGAAACCAGTTTAAACAAAGATACAATTTCACTGCTTGAAGCTAAAGGCCATACGATCAAGTCCAGCAGTGCCATGGGCAGTACCCAATCAATAGTGGTAACTGAAAAAGGCGTTTATGGAGCATCAGATCCTAGACGTGCAGGTTCTGAAACCCTAGGTTATTAGTAATAACGTAAATAATAACAATGTGCTGTATCGAAAAGCGATGAGTAGATACAGCTTAAATTTAAACAAGATAAAATAAACACTCACTCCCTTTCCAAAATAAACCTGCTCCCTTGCTCATTTTTATTGTTTAGATCCCCTTCCCTAAATAAGAATAGCTATCATTACAACCCGCATGAATAACAAAACAGCAACATCAAGATTAGATTTTTGTTATTTCAAGTTTATTTCAATTAAAGTTTTTTATCTTTATGCCGATATTGTTATTGCAGGAACAGACCTGTTATGCGGTTATTAATTAAAATTAACAAGCACCCAATTGTTGATGCGTTTAATTAACAACGCAGGTTGTAAGCGATATTTAACCCGTCAATATTTTGACAAAGGCAAAATATTGACAACCCAAACAAGATAGAAAGAATTTAATTAATGCCTGAAATGTTAAAACTTTTATCAAATAAAATTTATTTCATACAGGTAGCAAGCTTAACTGACTGATATTGATAGATATAACTATTTATGCTCATATGGTTACATCAATTAACTGAAATAGACTATTTTTTTAGCATAAAATTCATATTATGATGCGCTAAAAATAACTCAATAATATTAAAAAACAGCAGGATTCAACTTGATGAAGTTAAACAGCTTAAAAATAAAGCACCGGATCGCTTTATTAACAGTCGTTGCAATTTCTTCGTTTGTTATTTCACTTGTAATTAACAATCAAAGCGTGCAACAAAATGCTGAACGTTTAAATGGACTTCAATCACAACTTTACCCAGTATTAAATTTAGCCACGATTAACGATGGCTTGTTATTACAATTAAATCAAAATATTCAATCTGCAGTAACAACCGGTGAAGAAGAATCATTAATCACTGCTGAAAATATGGTTAAACAAATTAATAGTAATCTAAATACTATTAAGGGTTTATTACCTCATGAAGCTAATGATGCCAATAATATGCAACGCGATTTAGCCACTTATCATGATAATGCCAAAACCTTAGTTGCTGAATTTTTAAAAGATGATGTCGACTTTAACAAGATCACAAACCAGGCTTCAGAAAATGCCAAGCGATTTGAATCCCTAACAGCGGTTTTTGCTAAAAAACAGCAAGATTACTCAGATGCTTTCACAACGAGTATTAGCTCGACCTTAGCAAGTTCAGATAATGCGGCATCATTGATGTTGATTATCGGTATTATCGCTTCACTATTTTTGGTGGTCGTTGGCGTATTAGTGAATCGCTCAATCATTGTCACCATTCAGGACGTCACCCATTCATTACAGAATATATCAGAAGGTGAAGGCGATCTTCGTTCTCGGATTGAATATAACGGTAAAGATGAAATCGCGACGCTCGTACATTGGTTCAACCAGTTTGTATCGAAATTACAAGTCTCAATTGCTGACACTAAACAAACTACAGACAGTTTAAGTGCAGTATCTCATACGTTATTAGAAAGCTGTAAAAAAAGTGAAAACACCGTTATCGAGCAAAACGAGTCCGTTGAACAAATCTCTAATGCCATGCGTGAAATGTTCATCAGTGTTGCACATATTGCTGAGTATGCCGCTAATGCTGCATCTGAGGCTGACAACGCAAATGATGAAGCTAAACAAGGTCAAGAGGTTGTGTCTCAAGCCATCACTACCATTAATAAATTAGCAGAAGAAGTACAAACGACTGCTGTTGTAGTCAATCAACTTGAGGCGTTCACCAGTAACGTCAACGATATTCTCGATACCATTCGTGGTATTGCAGATCAAACCAATTTACTTGCCTTGAATGCTGCAATTGAAGCAGCTCGAGCAGGTGAACAAGGAAGAGGCTTTGCCGTAGTGGCCGATGAAGTAAGAACCCTTGCTTCTCGAACACAAGCGTCAACGCAAGAAATTCAACAAGTATTGCAAGAGCTTCGCTCTACTTCAACTCAAGCAGTTGATGCAATGCAACGTGGAATTGAAACCGCTGAAGAAGGTGTCAAAACCACTTCATTAGCCGGAGATGCATTAATCAGTATCACCAATAAAGTGAGTGCGATTACCGTCGTTAACGAACAGATTGCTGCCGCCACTGAAGAACAACATAACACTTCAGAGCTTATCCAGCAGTATGTCGCTGATATTGAAACCAATGCCGCTAAAGTAAAAATGACCACGGATGAAATGGGCGGGATCAGTTATGACATTGAAGGTGTTAGTAAACAGCTTCAAAACATAACAGGTCAATTTAAAGTCTAACAATAATAATATTTTAAGATAAACGAGATTTATCTTGAGTAATGATAAAGATGAACAGGAGTTACACCATGAAATTCAACTTGAAAGCGCTACCCTTAGCTATTTCTGTTGCAATGCTTCCTGCCTATGTCGCAGCTGAAGAAACAAGTGAAGAGAAAATTGCCAAGCTTGAACAACAAGTGCAATCACTTCAAGCAAGCCAAAATGCAAGCTTAACAGAACGTTTTAGCTTCAATGGCTTCATGACTGGTGCATATATCAGCTCTGACAATAACACTGGTTATGCAGGTGCGACTACCTCTGCTAACTTCGATGACGGCAGTAAGTTTGGTCTTCAAGGTACCTTTGCCATTACAGATCAAACTCAAGCCGTAATGCAGCTTATGATGAAAGGCAGCAACGATTGGGAAGTAGAAGCTGAGTGGGCTTATATCTCACACCGTTTTGAAAATGGCCTTCAGGCTCGTGCTGGTAAACTTCGTGTACCTTTATTTATGTACTCTGATTACTTAGACGTGGGTTACGCACAGCCATTCGTACGTCCACCTTCAGAAGTTTATGATGCGGTTCCTTTCACATCTTACACCGGCGGTGATGCAAGTTATGATATTGAGTTTGATGACTCGACATTAACAATTCAAGCTTTTGGTGGTCAGTCTGAAGACTCAGGTATTGATATCGGAAATATTTTCGGCGCCAATGTTAACTGGACTGATTTAACATGGACTTTGCGGGCGGTTTACGGTCAAGCAACCCTTGATGGCACAGTCACACGACAAATGTCAGTAGACGGTGGAACAGACCCTTCAACAGGTTTACCAATTTCTATTGACGTTACAGTTGATATTCTAGACATTAATGATGCTACTGGTACATTCGTAGGCCTAGGCGGAAGCTATGACAACGGCTCTTTCTTAGCCATTGCTGAATGGACTCGTATCGAAACTGATGAAGAGTACCCAGATTCTGACGCAGGTTATGTCACTTTAGGTTACCGTATCAATGCATTTACACCTTATCTGACTGCATCTTATTACGAAACTAAAGATAATGACGTAAGAACTAATCCTGTTCACGCTGCAATTTTTAACGGCGAGCGCACAGCATACAGTGCAGGTGTTCGTTGGGATGCAATGGATAACTTAGCCCTTAAGTTTGACGTTACCCATGCCACTGACTTCGGTGACACCTCTGGCGGTTTTGATACCAACATAGCCCAAGAGTTTGATGACACTACAGTGTACACAGTTCAGTTCGACGTTGTATTTTAAGGAGCGATAAAATGAAAAAAATCCTATCTATTTTAGCGCTTAGCGTGTGTTCAGTTATTTCAGCTCAAGCAGCAGTTGTCGTCATTGGTGCACCTGGTGCGACAGATATTAGCGCATCAGATGCTAAAAAATTATTTTTAGGTAAAGGCTCAAAATCTGCAGTGGTTTATGAACTTGCTGAAGGTAATGCAACACGTTCAGAGTTTCATGGTGCTGTCACTGGCAAATCTGATTCACAACTGAAAGCATTCTGGTCAAAGCAGGTATTTACTGGTAAAGGAAACCCACCAGCAACAGTAAATGATGCCGCGGCGATGAAGTCAGCAGTAGCTTCAAACCCTAATGCGATTGGCTACATTGATGAAGCTGATGTCGATGGCAGCGTAAAAGTGATTTTAAAGCCATAAAAACGACATAACACCATAGTCTTAAATTAAGTTTTAGTGATTGTGTTTTAAGCATTTCATACTCCCCCCCTTCAATTGAAATGCTAGAGGGATCTGATAAACATCAGGTCCCTTTATTTTTTGTTACAAACTAAAACAAGATTGCGACCAAAACTTGATAAACTAGTCACAAATCATAATGTAATAATGATAAACAGAAGCTTAAACCGACCATTCGATTAAAAGCTCATTTTTAACCATTCTTATGCAAACAGGGAAATAACTATGAAGGGACTAACCCTCAAACCGCTTGTTTCAGCTATGGCACTCACAGTCATGTTAAGTGCTTGTGCCAATGACAATGTACAAACCAACACGACACAAGCACCAAATGTCGTGGCTAGCAACATCATCGAGCAAAATGCTAACAACCCATTCTTTAAACCATACGGTACTTTTATGGAAATCCCTGATTTCGATAAAATAAAAGATGAACATTACTTACCAGGCTTTAAAGCAGGTATCGCCGCTCAAAAGGCTGAAATAGCCGCTATTGTTGCCAATCCAGAAAAACCAACATTTGAAAATACCATCGAAGCAATGGAGTTCTCAGGTGAATTAGTAACAAAAGTTGCTAGTGTTTTCTATAACCTTACTGGTGCGCATACAAACCCAGCGATTCAAGAAATTTCAAAAGAAGTGTCACCAATGCTATCAGCAGCAAGCGATGACATTTTATTAAATGATGAGTTGTTTAAGCGTGTTAAAGCCGTTTATTTACAAAAAGACAGCTTAAACCTCAATACAGCTAAAGCTAAATTGCTTGAAGACACCTACAAACGTTTTACCCGTGGCGGTGCTAACTTATCAGCTGAAGACAAAGCCACATTACGCTCACTAAACGAGCAAATTGGTAAGCTTAATCTTGAGTTTGGCGATAACTTATTAGCTGAAACCAATGCTTTTGAGCTAGTTATTGATAACAAGGCTGATTTAGCAGGTTTACCACAAGATATTATTGATAGTGCTGCTGCGACAGCCACTAAACGTGGCCATGATGGTAAATGGGTTTTCACAACACAACGCCCTTCTATCACGCCATTTTTAACCTATGCAGAAAACCGCGAGCTGCGTGAAACAATATTTAAAGGTTATATCGAACGCGCTAATAACGACAACGCGAATGACAACAAAAAAACCTTAGCGAAAATTGCTTCATTACGTGCAGAAAAAGCTGAATTAATGGGCTACAAAACCCACGCTGATTTTGTACTAGAAGAGCGCACAGCTAAAACACCTGAAAATGTATATGGATTATTAGACAAAGTTTGGCCTGCAGCCCTTGCTCAAGCAAATGCTGAAGTTGTCGAAATGCAAAAGCTAATTGACTCACAAGGTGGCGACTTCAAATTAGAAGCGTGGGATTGGTGGTATTACTCAGATCAAATCCGTGTTGCTAAATACAGTTTCAATGAACAACAAACGCGTCCATACTTCTCACTTGAAGCAACCTTAGATGGCGTATTTTATACTGCCAACCGTCTATTCGGCATTACAGTGAAAGAACGTACTGATTTACCAAAATATCACCCAGATGTTAGAACATGGGAAGTCTATGATAAAGATGGTTCATTCTTAGCTGTATTTATGGGTGATTACTACGTACGTGACAGTAAACGTGGTGGCGCTTGGATGAACTCATACCGCCAGCAATACAACATGAATGGCGTTGAATCAAAGCCTATCATTGTAAACGTACTGAACTACCCTCGCCCAACGGGTGATGAGCCAGCACTGCTGACGTTTGACGAAGCAAGCACCTTATTCCACGAGTTCGGCCATGCACTACATGGTATTTTGTCTGATGTGGAATATCGCTCACAAGCTGGTACATCAGTACCACGTGACTATGTTGAATTCCCATCACAAGTCATGGAAAACTGGATGACCCAACCTGAAGTATTAGCGCAATTTGCTAAGCACTATCAAACAGGCGAAGTTATCCCGCAAGAATTAGTCAAAAAAATCCAAGCAGCAAGTAAATTTAACCAAGGTTTTGCGACAGTTGAATATATGGCAGCAACAAAACTGGATTTAGATTGGCACACATTAACTGATAACACTGTACGTGATGCAGCAAAATTTGAAGCTGAATCATTAGCCAATATGGGGCTGATTAAAGAAATTGCTCCACGTTACCGTAGCACGTATTTCTCGCACATTTTCGCGGGCGGCTACTCAGCGGGTTACTACAGTTACCTTTGGTCAGATATCTTAGGCGCAGATGCATTTGAAGCGTTTAAAGAAAATGGTATTTTCGACCCCGCAACGGCACAAGCCTTCAGAGATAATATTCTGTCTAAAGGTGGTAGCGCCGATCCTATGCAACTTTACCGTCAATTCCGTGGTAAAGATGCGGGTATTGAGCCATTGTTAAGAAGCCGTGGCTTATTAGAAGATAAGTAATTTATCTCAACCTTTAAAAGGCGCTTCGGCGCCTTTTTTATTGCCTTAAGTATTTTCCTTTTAACCCTGCCAGCAACATTAAATCCTGAAATGCTTTAAAAATAAGAGTGATAACCTAATGAAATAGTCGTTTGTTCGTTCAATCGACATAGTTAATTTTATTTTGGCTAAATTATCATTCTGTAATTAACTTTGTATATAATTCCTAGCGATTAAAAAGAATACAAAAATGTGATTAATCAACATAATAAGAGCACTAAAAGCATGCTCTGGGGTCAAGTAAGAGAAAAACTATGTTAAATAAAACCTGTTTAGCCATTGTTATGGCCACTTCACTAACACTGGGTGGATGCAACTCATCTGATGAAATTAAATCAGCTGTAGAAGTCGAATTGCGCATCATGGAAACCAGTGATCTCCATGCCAATATCATGGATTACAATTATTATACGAGCCGAGTCGATAACAGCATTGGCTTAGCAAGAACCGCTTCCCTGATAAAACAAGCACGCCTTGAAGTTAAAAACAGTGTGTTAGTCGATAACGGTGACTTACTCCAAGGCAGCCCTATGGGGGATTATATTGCGCATACTTTCCAAGCAAATAATCAACTAATCGATACTCACCCAGCTTATAAAGCCATGAACACTCTCGACTATGCTGTGGGTAATATTGGTAATCATGAGTTTAACTATGGTTTAGACTTTTTAGATCAAGCAACAGCAGCAGCCAACTTTCCATACATAAGCGCCAATGTTTATTGTGAGATTGATAATTGCTTTAGAGACGTCAAAGCTGGTGAACCTTTATTTAAGCCTTACATCATTACAGAACAAGAAGTTATTGATAATCAGGGCGCTAAGCACACCATCAAAATAGGCTACATAGGTTTTGTACCACCACAAATTAAAGTATGGGATAAACAAAATTTAGACGGCAAAGTTATCGCTAAAGGCATTGTCGAATCAGCAGAGCGTTACGTACCTAAAATGAAAGATCAAGGCGCAGACGTCATTATCGCGATTCCACACTCAGGCATTGGCTCATCAGAAAACCCAGGTGACATGAATGCTGAAAACGCCACTTGGGCATTAACCACGGTTGCAGGCATTGATGCCATCATGTTTGGTCACAGCCACTCTGTTTTCCCAAGTGCACAGTTTTCTGATGTCGCTAAAGTCAATATTGAAACAGGCACGATTAATGGTGTCGCCGCTGTGATGCCAGGCCGTTGGGGAGATAATTTAGGTATTATCGATTTAACATTACGCCAAGAGGAAGGTAAATGGCGAGTATCCAACAGCTTGTCACAGGCTCGCCCTATTTTTATAAAAGAGACCGATAAAGTAGCAGGGTTCTCTGTCAATCCAGACAAAGAAATCCAAACAAAGGTTGCTTCAGACCATCAAGCCACACTCGACTATGTTAATGCCCCAATAGGCAAATCATCAGCGGATATGTATAGCTTCCTCTCGCTTGTTCAAGATGATCCTACTGTGCAAATTGTGTCGAATGCTCAAATAGATGCAGTCACTAAAGCCGCAGCAAAAATTGATACATTAAAGCACCTTCCTGTTTTATCCGCAGCTGCACCATTTAAAGCCGGCGGGCGTCATCGTACAAGTTCTGATGCTGACAGTTATGTACAAGTAGCAGCGGGTGAATTGTCGTACAAAAATGCTGCCGACTTATACCTTTACCCCAATACCTTAGTTGCGGTAAAAGTAACAGGTAAACAAGTTAAAGATTGGTTAGAGTGCAGTGCAAATCAGTTCAATCAAATTGATCCAAATTCCGCAGCAAGCCAAAGTTTAATTAATTGGGAAACTCATCGAACATATAACTTTGATGTCATTGATGGGGTTAACTACAAAATTGATGTGACTCAGCCTAATAAATTTGATGGTGATTGCGCTATGGTCAATGCTGATGCAAATCGAATTGTTGAGTTAAGTTACACAGATGATTCTGGCACTATTTTTAAAGGCGAAGAGTTTGCAAATAAGAGCTTTCTTATTGCGACCAATAACTTTCGAGCATTTGGTAATAAATTTGCCGGTACTGGCGCTGATTATATCGCGATGGAACTACCAGATACCAACAGAGAAGCCTTAACTAAATACATTACACAATTATCAGAGCTCAATGGTGAAGTGGATCCTAGCGCTAATAACAACTGGCAATTCAAAACAATTGAATCAAGCACTAAGCTTGATATTCGCTTTGAAACGCAAGACTCCCCTTTAGCAGATACATTTATAAAACAGAACCAGCAGCGACCTATGACCAAACTTGAAGCTGATAGTATAGTTTCTGGTTTCGCGATTTATAGTATCGACTTAAGTAACGATTTAAGTAACGACTTGAATTAATGCGTCAGTAATATGTCAATAATACTTGATGAAATGTTGGTAAAAATTGACAAAAAGAAGTGCTTAATCAATTAGGTACATATAGTGTTCAAACAAATACTTTTTGAGTACCTATGTGGTATTTAAGCACGACTCAATACTAAAACAGCCCATGATAAACCTACTGGCTGACGACAATGCTCCTATACCTCAGGGGCATTGCCATCAAGCCTATTCCTATTACTTCATCACTCAAACACGCCCTCTTATTTAACACCAATTGCGATTAGCAAGGTAATTAAGTGAACACTCAAGTTTAAAACACTGAGAAAACGCTAAATAACTACCATAAACTTCAACCTTTAACACAACTGCAGCTTAAATAACTTATCTTTACATTATCGTTCCTAGATCACAACACAGTGATTTATTTTGAATACAATCTTTATTGATTAATTTACATTTCATCTCTGTAAATTGCTCACAACAATATGGAGCAAAAGAATAATAAGCTCCGGGGTCAGAAAAAAGCGTTTAAAAGAGAGACTATTATGTTGAACAAAAAGCTTTTAGCAGTTGTTATTGCGGGTGCATTAGGTATTACTGGTTGTAGCTCATCAGATGACGATGTTAAAACCATTGAAGTTGATTTGCGTATCATGGAAACCAGCGATATCCATGCCAATATCATGGATTATAATTACTATAGTGGTCAAACCGATAAAACTATTGGTTTAGCCCGCACTGCAGCACTAATTCATGAAGCACGTGCTGAAGTCAGTAATAGTGTGTTAGTCGATAATGGTGATTTACTTCAAGGCAGCCCTATGGGCGATTATATTGCTCATGAATTTAAATCGACTAACCAATTAGCCGATACTCACCCAGCTTATAAAGCAATGAATACTTTAAATTATGAAGTGGGTAACATTGGTAATCATGAATTTAACTACGGTTTAGATTTTTTAGATCAAGCCACAGCAGAATCAAACTTTCCTTATATCAGTGCCAACGTCTATTGTGAAGTTGATGATTGCTTCAGAGACGTTAAAGCAGGTGAACCATTGTTTGAACCCTTCATCATTAAAGATCAACTTGTCGTTGATAAAAATGGTGACGAACATACGATTCAAATTGGTTACATTGGATTCGTTCCGCCACAAATCAAAATTTGGGACAAACAAAACCTTGACGGCAAAGTCATTGCACGCGGCATCGTTGAATCAGCAGAGCGTTACGTACCTCAAATGAAGGCCGCTGGAGCAGACGTTATTATCGCGATTCCACATTCAGGTATTGGCTCATCAGAAAACCCAAGTGACATGAATGCAGAAAATGCAACGTGGGCATTAACCACTGTTGAGGGTATTGATGCCATCATGTTTGGCCACAGTCACTCTGTATTTCCAAGCTCTCAGTTTGCTGACGTTGAAAATGTTGATTTAGACAAAGGTACCATTAATGGAGTTGCAGCGGTCATGCCTGGCCGCTGGGGAGATAATTTAGGTGTAGTCGATTTAACGCTAACCCAAGAAGATGGTGCTTGGACTGTAGTCAACAGCCAATCTGATGCTCGGCCAATTTTTATAAAAGCGACTGATACCACAGAAGAATTCGCTGTTGAGCCTGATGCAGATATACACGCTATGGTTGAAATTGAACATAACGCCACCCTTGATTATGTGAATGCGCCAATCGGTAAATCATCTACCGACATGTACAGCTTCCTCTCGCTTGTTCAAGATGATCCAACCGTTCAAATCGTATCAAATGCCCAAATTGACGCTGTAGCTGAAGCGGCCTCAAAGGTTGATGCTCTAAAAGGCATTCCAGTTTTATCAGCATCTGCACCGTTTAAAGCCGGTGGGCGTCACAGTACAACTTCAGATGCTGACAGTTATGTGCAAGTCCCAGCTGGGGATTTAACTTATAAGAATGCTGCAGATCTTTATCTTTATCCAAATACCATGGTCGCAGTTAAAGTAACAGGCGCTGAAGTTAAAGATTGGCTTGAGTGCAGTGCGAATCAATTTAATCAAATTGATCCTACTTCAACTGCAGCTCAAAACTTAATTAATTGGGATACTCATAGAACATATAACTATGATGTTATCGACGGCGTTAACTATAAGATAGATGTGACTCAGCCTAATAAATTTGACGGTGATTGCGCAGTAGTTAATGCTGATGCAAGTCGTATTGTTGATTTAAGCTATACAGACGCTGATGGCACGACATTTACAGGGGATGAACTAGCAAGTAAAGAATTTATTATTGCTTCGAATAACTACCGAGCATTTGGTGGTAAATTTGCAGGTACGGGTGCTGAATTTGTTGTAATGGAGCTACCAGATACTAACCGCGAGGCGTTAGCTCAATATATTTCTGAAGAATCAGAGACTCATGGCGAAGTTGACCCAAGTGCGGATAATAATTGGGACTTTGTTACTATCGACTCAGCTACTACACTTGATATTCGCTTTGAAACTCAAGACAGTGCAACCGCCGATAAGTTTGTCGAAGACTATCAAGTGCGCCCAATGACAAAACGAACTGACTTAACTGATGAGTTTGGGTTTGCAATTTACAATATTGATTTGCAAACGCCTGTATCTAACTAAATAAGAATCAGTTTATTAACGTAATTCTCTGTAAAGTTAATTACTTCTGCTAAATAAAAAGGCGCATAATGCGCCTTTTTTCTCATTAGAACTTAATCAAGTTCAAACAACCTCGCCATTGTTTTGATATGGTTCAGTGGCACTTTATGTGTATTTCTTTGAGCACACAAAGCTTGATGCTGACTATCTTTAGGATCACCGATAACTACAACACGAACTTGATATCCTAGGGCTTTAGCAGCAGCCTCGTAAGCCATATATTCCCATTTTGCCACATTGGTATTATCACATATAACTAATGGTTCATTGCTTGCCAACGCATTGATAAATGCCGTTAAATTAGCCTGATGATATTGGCTTAAAAACTTAGGATTAAATAGATACTGACCTTCTTGCTCAAAGTATTTATCCGTTGAAAAATATCCATATTGTTTAACATGTAATGCGGTATCAATACCCTGCTTTGTTAAAAATTCATTCACCCAGTATGACTTACCACTACCAGGTAAACCTCGCATGATAATGGCTAACTTTATATTGGTTTGATTCATTAATTCTTATTTCGAAAGTGACATACGTATAAATACTTAAGCCGATAAAGCATTGGCTAATTGTTCATTGAATGATGGGTTACCCACAACTTCGCCTGCTAAAATAGTTTCTACTAATTGCGGCACAATATCCCCTGCTTTTCCAGTCAAATGATATTGAAACTGACTGTGTCGATCTGGCTTCGCCAGGTTAACCTCAACGGTTTGTGCGCCATGATGATTAGCACTATCGACAAAACCTGCTGCAGGATACACAGTACCAGAAGTCCCTATTGCAATGAATAAGTCACAGTTGTCCAGTGCATCATGGATTCTGTCCATGCCAAAAGGCATTTCACCAAACCATACGATGTGAGGACGTAAGCGTTTAGCTGGAATACAACAGGTGCAGCAATTATCTTCACTAAATGGTTCGCGTAACACGAACGTTTGCTGCGATTGAGGGCAACGGCCTTTGTTTAATTCTCCATGCATATGTAATAAACGTTTAGAGCCAGCACGCTCATGTAAATCATCCACATTTTGTGTAATAACAAGTAGCTTGCCAGAAAACTCCGCTTCAAGTTTTGCTAAAGCAACATGGGCTGGATTGACCGTAATTTCATCACTGTTAAGGTTATCCCAACGGCTATTATAAAAGCGTTCCACTAAATCAATATCTCGAGCATAGCCTTCCGGTGTGGCGACATCTTCAATATGATGTTGCTCCCACAACCCATCTTGATCTCGGAAGGTTTTTATCCCCGACTCAGCTGAAATACCTGCGCCAGTTAAGACTACAATCTGCCGATACATATTGATTTCCTTATTGTTATAATATGAAGCAACTCAATCACTAGCTTAGCAAAAGATCACTGTAAATTTTATATTGCTAATCATGAGTAAAATACTAACCCTATAGTGATATAAATGCTGCAAACTCACAATAATCCCTTAGTATAAGTAAGACTATTGTGTATTTTTTAACTAAAATGAGCAGCTTATTTAGTAGATAACAGAAAAATCTAGTTATATTGTCGATTAACCTTCAACAAAGGTTCCAGTTTCTGATTTCAACACATATAATAAACTTAACTATCCACGGATGAACCTTTAGGTTCTGCAATCAAGAGATTAGCAATGACAGATGGAAATCAAGCACTCAAAAAAGCAGGTTTAAAAATTACTCTGCCACGAGTTAAAATCCTAGAATTAATGCAAGCCCCTGAAAATCAACATATCAGTGCTGAAGATTTATACAAAAAATTGCTCGATGTTGGTGAAGAAATTGGCTTAGCAACTGTCTACCGTGTATTAAACCAATTTGACGATGCAGGTATTTTAAACCGTCATCATTTTGAAAGCGGCAAGGCAGTTTTTGAAATGTCGACTCAAAAGCATCATGATCACCTTGTTTGCTTAACATGTGATAAAGTTATTGAGTTTTCTGATGAAGTTATTGAGCGTCGTCAGGACGAAATCGCTATGCGCCACAATATCAAACTGACTCACCATAGTTTATATCTATATGGTCACTGCACAAATGATACCTGTGACCACGCAGACGAATAGCATTTATTGTTTTAGTTAATTGACTTTAACAAATAAAAAGCCAGCATTAAGCTGGCTTTTTTTATCGCTAAAATGGCTAGACTAAAATCGACCATTCACTCCAATACTATAAGAGAAACCATCAATATCAGAATCCAGCTCTTTAGCTGCAGTAAACACCGCAGCCATTGTGTCAGTTATAGGTAAATAATAATCGGTGCTTAATAACCAGCTGTCATACTCACTTTCATCAAAATCATAAAAATATGAAGCGCCTACAGACCAAGAATTAGTGACATACCAATCCGCTTCCACTAAAGCGGTTGAATTACTATCGCTATAGGAACCACCACTATAACTAATGTCAGGATCGTTAAACACTGAATCTACGGTGTAATCACTGTAAGTATATCGACCACTTAAATACAAACCTTCAGTCCAATCAAATTGAACGTAAGTATCAGCACCTAAAGTAATACTATCTTGCTCAGTATCAGACTTTCTAAAAGATGATGATTCACTGATATCATAGCCCCCTGAACTACGAATATACTCAATATAAAAAGAACTAGATGGATTGAAATAATACCCAAGCGTTACACCATAATTATCATTTTCGAAACTAGAGTCGGCTTCAAAATTAGAATATTGTGCTTTGATAAACCATTTTGAATCAAACACATATTCACCAGAAATATTGTATTGGTCATAATCATTCCCGATTCCTGAGTAAAACCCGCCTATATTTGACACCTGACCAAGATAGCCTGATAGCAAATAAGGGGTTTTATTGTCATTTATCGACGAGAAATAATAGCGGTAATCGAGTTTAAAGGTTCCGTCTGAACTTGATTCTGTTTGATCAAAATATGTCACAGTGCCGTCATGTTGGTAATCATCATCTGCCATCACTAATGTAGATAAAGAAGAAGAAAATGCGGTGAGAATGGCTAAATATAAACCTTTTTGAATCATATTTGTTCCTTGTTTAAATAACAAGAAAGAGCCATAGAAGATAATATCCATATCTTTATTCCTACATCGCAATGTTGCGATCGACTCTTTCCATAGAGTTTTTTTGGGGATACTTCTAAGGCAAAGATAGAAATAACAATATCTACCTTTACTTAGAAGACTCTAAACTAACGAAATATAAATTAAATTTCAATCGGATAGGTTAATAATTTATAACATTCTTTGATATACCTGTACCTTATGGCCTTTGTATATGTTTTGTTCATACAACGACATGCCATTGTTTACTGCTACTTTTTCAGAGCCTACATTTCCATGTAAGATGAGCGCAATAACTTCATCAATATCAAACATTGGCTTAAGTGTATCCATTACCGCTTTTGCTGCTTCTGTACCAATTCCCTGCCCCCAATATTCTGGAAGAAAGCGATAACCCAGTTCCACTTTATCGTATTCGGGAATGTATTTAGGCCCACAAAAACCAATCACTTTTTTATCTTCTTTATGATACACCGCCCAGCGTCCAAAACCTTTATCGTTATAGTCTGCTTGTATTACTTCTTTGAAAACTTGTTCAGCCTCTAATAGGCTTTTTAAGGGCGATTGTGGGATGTAAGTCAGCACATCAGGGTTACTATTCATTAATAAAATAGCTTCTATATCGTGCTGATTAAATGGACGAATGAGTAGACGATCTGTTTCTGCAATCACTGCGGGGATCACGGGCGTTATATGAGACACGATTATCCTTAACCTTTATTATTCTGAATTGTTGTGGGCTAACTACATGTTTAACTTTAGTAAAATAACCTTATCAAGATTTGACGATTTATCAATAACCACATGATAAAATGAATAATATTTCATCATCAACCGTTTGTTGCCCAACAAAAAAGGCGCCGAAGCGCCTTTTATATAACTTGCCAGTATTTACCAGCCAGTTTTAGTACGTAACGCTTTACCGATATCAGCTAAAGAGCGAACTGTGCTTACGCCAGCAGCTTCTAGTGCAGCAAATTTATCTTCTGCAGTACCTTTACCACCAGCGATAATTGCGCCAGCATGACCCATACGCTTACCTTCTGGTGCAGTCACACCAGCAATGTAAGAAACAACAGGTTTAGTAACGTTCGCTTTGATGTATTCAGCCGCTTCTTCTTCAGCAGTACCACCAATTTCACCAATCATTACGATTGCTTCAGTTTGTGGATCGTTTTGGAACATTTCCAATACGTCGATGAAGTTAGTACCAGGAATTGGGTCACCACCAATACCAACACAAGTTGATTGGCCGAAACCTTCGTCTGTAGTTTGCTTAACCGCTTCGTACGTCAAGGTACCAGAGCGTGAAACAATACCGACTTTACCAGGCTTGTGGATGTGACCTGGCATGATACCAATCTTACATTCACCAGGAGTGATAACACCTGGACAGTTAGGACCGATCATGCGAACGCCAGTTTCTTCAAGTTTAACTTTAACTTGAAGCATATCTAACGTAGGGATACCTTCAGTGATACAAACGATTAGCTCGATGCCACCGTCAATTGCTTCAAAGATAGCATCTTTACAGAAAGGAGCTGGTACATAAATTACAGTAGCAGTTGCGCCTGTTTCAGCTACAGCATCTTTAACAGTGTTAAAGACTGGCAGACCTAAATGAACTTGACCGCCTTTTCCTGGAGAAACGCCGCCAACCATTTTAGTACCGTAAGCAATTGCTTGCTCAGAATGGAAAGTACCTTGACCGCCAGTGAAACCTTGACAGATAACTTTAGTATCTTTGTTAATTAATACAGACATTATTTGCCCTCCGCAGCTTTAACAACTTGCTCAGCTGCGTCAGTTAAACTGGTAGCTGCAATGATATCAAGATCTGAGTTAGCTAAAACTTCACGACCTAATTCAGCGTTAGTACCTTCAAGACGAACAACAACTGGTACTTCAACGCCCACTTCTTTAACAGCGCCGATAATACCTTCTGCGATCATGTCACAACGAACGATACCACCAAAGATGTTCACTAGAACGGCTTTAACATTTGAATCAGAAAGAATGATTTTAAATGCTTCAGCAACACGTTCTTTGGTTGCTCCGCCGCCAACGTCTAAGAAGTTAGCTGGCTTGCCACCGTGTAGGTTTACGATATCCATAGTACCCATTGCTAGGCCTGCACCGTTAACCATACAACCTACATTTCCGTCTAATGCTACGTAGTTAAGTTCAAACTTAGCTGCGTGTGCTTCACGAGCATCATCTTGTGATGGATCGTGCATTTCACGGATTTTTGGTTGACGGAATAAAGCATTACCATCGATACCAATTTTGCCATCAAGACAGTGAATGTTGCCTTCGTCAGTGATAACAAGTGGGTTGATTTCAAGTAAAGCGAAATCATGGTCTTCAAACATTTTAGCTAAGCCCATGAACACTTTAGTGAACTGCTTCATTTGAGTTGGGTTTAAACCTAACTTGAAGCCAAGATCACGTGCTTGGTATGGCTGAGGACCCGCTAATGGATCAATGATTGCTTTGTGAATTAACTCAGGCGTTTCTTCAGCAACAGTTTCAATCTCAACACCACCTTCAGTTGAAGCCATGAAAACAACACGACGTGTTGCACGGTCAACTACGGCACCAAGGTATAATTCGTTTGCGATATCAGTACAGCTTTCTACTAAGATTTTAGCAACCGGCTGACCTTTTTCGTCAGTTTGGTAAGTGACTAAGTTCTTACCTAACCAGTTTTCAGCAAATGCTCTGATTTCTTCTTTATCGCCGGTAACTTTAACGCCACCTGCTTTACCACGGCCGCCTGCGTGTACTTGACACTTAACAACCCACATATTACCGCCAATGTGACCAGCAGCTTCTACCGCTTCTTGGGCTGTATCGCAAGCGAAGCCTTCAGAAACTGGTAAACCATATTCGGCAAATAAGGATTTTGCCTGATACTCATGCAAATTCATGATGATCTATCCATATACTTCTTAAAAAATCCTACTGGCTCGTTTGAGCCAGCTACGAGGGTACTGTCTAGTTGACTCTTATAGGTCAAGCAATAGACGTGTTGGGTCTTCAAGGAAGTCTTTAATAGCAACCAAGAATCCAACTGACTCACGCCCATCAACAATACGATGGTCGTAAGATAGTGCTAGGTACATCATAGGTTGAATAACAACCTCACCGTTCACTGCCATTGGGCGATCTTTAATAGCATGCATGCCTAAGATTGCGCTTTGAGGAAGGTTTAAAATTGGAGTCGACATTAGTGAACCGAAAACACCGCCATTAGTCACTGTAAAGTTACCGCCAGTCATATCATCTACTGATAATTTACCATCACGGCCTTTAATCGCTAATTCGCGAACGTTCTTCTCAATTTCAGCAAGGCTCATAGTATCTGTGTCACGTAATACTGGTGTAACCAAACCACGTGGAGTTGATACTGCAATGCTCACATCAAAGTAGTTGTGATAAACAATTTCATCGCCATCAATTGAAGCATTAACTTCTGGGAAACGCTTAAGGGCTTCAGTTACAGCTTTAACGTAGAAAGACATAAAACCTAAACGGATTCCGTGGCGCTTTTCAAAGATTTCTTGATATTGCTTACGAATGTCCATAATTGGCTGCATGTTAACTTCGTTAAACGTTGTTAGCATTGCCGTTGAATTTTTCGCTTCAAGCAGACGGTTAGCAATTGTTTTACGTAAACGTGTCATAGGTACACGTTTTTGGCTGCGACCTTCAAGCGGCGCAACAGGTGCTGATGCAGCTGCTGGTTTCGCTGCTGGAGCAGACTTAACAAATGCTTCAACGTCTTCTTTAGTAATACGTCCGCCAACACCAGAACCTTTCAATTGGCTAGCATCAACATTGTGCTCAGCAATTAGACGGCGCACTGACGGGCTTAGTGCATC
Organism: Shewanella sp. P1-14-1; assembly: GCF_001401775.1. Classification (NCBI taxonomy): domain Bacteria; kingdom Pseudomonadati; phylum Pseudomonadota; class Gammaproteobacteria; order Alteromonadales; family Shewanellaceae; genus Shewanella; species Shewanella sp. P1-14-1. The sequence continues at coordinate 194,714 of NZ_LKTL01000004.1, forward strand.
GTTTGATTCATCAGATTCAACAGCAGGAGATGCTGCTTCCGCTTCAGCTTTAGTCACTTCTTGACCAGAAACTGCACCAGCAACAAAGTTAGCAATAACTTGTTCACCAAGGACAGTATCGCCCTCTTGGAATAATAATTCGCTAATAGAACCATCTTCTGGCGCAACAACTTCAAGTACGACTTTATCAGTTTCAATATCAACTAGATTTTGGTCACGAGAAACCTGTTCTCCAGGCTGCACATGCCATGTCGCGATAGTTGCATCAGCAACTGATTCTGGCAAAACGGGTACCTTAATTTCGATACTCATGGAAAGCTTTCCTTTTTATAAATTTTATTACGACAGTTTTAATGCGCTATTGATTAATTCTTCTTGCTGGCGAGCATGAAGCGCTGGATAACCACAAGCTGGTGCAGCAGATGCTTCACGGCCCGCATAAGTTAATTGAGCTCCAGCTGGAATCGCTGCCCAGAAATGATGTTGGCTACAATACCAAGCACCTTGGTTCTGAGGTTCTTCCTGACACCATACAAAATCTTTAACATGCTGATAATCAGCAAGTGCTGCTTGCATTTCTTCTTGTGGGAACGGGTACAGTTGTTCCACACGTAAAATAGCAATATTGGTAATTTCTTGCTTACGACGCTTGTCGAGTAACTCGAAATACACTTTACCGCTACAGAAGACAACGCGTTCTACTTTGCTTGCATCTAATGCATCAAGTTCACCAATGACACTTTGGAAACTTCCGTTTGCTAATTCATCTAAAGTTGAAACAGCTAATGGGTGACGCAATAATGATTTAGGCGACATAACAACAAGTGGACGACGCATAGGGCGTACAACTTGACGACGCAACATGTGATAAACCTGTGCAGGCGTAGAAGGAACACACACTTGCATATTATGGTTTGCACAAAGTTGTAAGAAACGTTCTAGACGAGCAGATGAATGCTCAGGACCTTGGCCTTCATAACCATGAGGTAGCAACATAGTTAGACCACATAAACGGCCCCACTTTTGCTCACCAGATGACAAGAACTGATCGATGACCACTTGGGCACAGTTAACAAAGTCACCAAACTGTGCTTCCCAAATAGTCAGACCACCAGGTTCAGCTGTTGCGTAACCGTATTCAAATGCCAGTACTGATGCTTCTGATAATACTGAGTCAGTAATATCAATTTCACCTTGCTCATCAGCCACATTACGTAATGGCAAATAAGTCGTACCGTCATTTTGATTATGAAGGACCGCATGACGATGGAAGAAAGTACCACGGCCAGAATCTTGACCTGTAATACGAACACGTTTTTTATCTTCCAAGATAGACGCATAAGCCAAGGTTTCAGCAAAACCCCAATCAACTGGTTTTTCACCATCGGCCATCGATACGCGGTCTTTGTAAATCTTAGCGACACGAGACTGTAATTTGTGGCTTTCAGGGATATCAACGATCTTTTGCGCTAAATTATTTAAACGCTCAAGTTCCATTGACGCTTGGTAGCTTTCGTCCCACTCACGATTAAGGTATGGCGTCCAGTCAACAGTATGTAATGTCATTGGTCGCCATTCTTTAACAACACAATCACCGGCATCTAATGAGTCACGGTACGTATTAACTAAACCTGTAACATCATCAGCAGAGATGCTGCTTTCTTCGATTAATCGATCGGCGTAAATCTTACGTGGCGTAGGATGTTTTTTAATTTTTGCATACATCAACGGCTGTGTAGCACTTGGTTCATCAGCTTCGTTGTGACCATGTCGACGGTAACAAACTAAATCAATGACGACGTCACGTTTGAATTCGTTACGGTAATCAACGGCCAACTGAGAAATAAAAGCAACAGCCTCTGGGTCATCAGCATTGACGTGGAAAATGGGTGCCTGCACCATTTTAGCGATATCAGTACAGTACTCTGTAGAACGCACATCTTCATGGTTAGAAGTGGTAAAGCCAACTTGGTTGTTAATAACGATACGAATCGAACCGCCAACCTTAAAGCCACGAGCTTGAGACATGTTGAATGTCTCTTGAACAATACCTTGGCCTGTTATTGCTGAATCACCATGGATAGTAATTGGCATAACTTGTAAGCCATCTTTACAACCACGTCTGTCTTGACGAGCACGAACAGAGCCAATAACAACAGGATTAACAATCTCAAGGTGAGATGGGTTAAACGCTAAGGCTAAATGAACATTACCACCTGGTGTTTCAAAATCTGATGAGAAACCTTGGTGATACTTAACGTCACCAGAGCCTTGAACTTCATCGTGTTTACCAGCGAATTCATCAAATAATTCTGCAGGACGTTTACCCAGTACATTTACAAGTACGTTTAAACGACCACGGTGAGCCATACCAACTACGATTTCTTTCGTTCCAGCTTCACCTGCGCGGTATAAAATTTCGCGCATCATTGGTACTAATGCATCGCCACCTTCAAGAGAAAAACGTTTTGCGCCTGGAAATTTTGCGCCAAGGTATTTTTCCATACCTTCAGCAGCATTTAGGCCTTCTAAGATACGTTTTTTGGTGCTGATGTCGTAATTAGCTTTACCTAAAGATGGTTCAAGACGTTGTTGAATCCAACGCTTTTCATCCGTATCAGTAATATGCATGTACTCAGCACCGATTGAGCCACAGTAAGTGCTCTTAAGTGCTTTAACGATGTCGGCTAATTTCAATGTGTCGCTACCGTATGCAAACGAACCTGTATTGAATTCACGTTGCATATCTTCAGCATCTAGACCATGAAACGCTGGGTCTAATTCAGATACTGACTCACGCTGCCATAACCCTAATGGATCGAGATTGGCATTTTGGTGACCTCGAAAACGGTGAGCATTGATTAACTGGAGAACTTTAACTTGTTTAGCATCTAATTCAGGGTCGGTTACACGGCTGGCGCCTTTGGCTCGACCTTCTAATGCTAAACTGCGGAAATAATCACGTACTTTAGAGTGTGCAGTTTCAGGTATATCTTGAGAAGTACCATTTACCGCAGGGAGATTATCAAAAACAACTTGCCAGTCTTCAGAAACTGAACTTGGATCTTCTTGATAGGCTTCATACATCTCTTCTACGTAGGTCGAATTAGAGCCACTTAAATGTGACGATTCGAGCCAAGCTTTCATGATGCCTTGGTGCATTACTTTTCCTTACAAAACTTGATACACGTGCTTCGACATAATCATAATTACGATACCTATTGCACCGCAATCGAATCGTATCTAACTATATAATTTTAATCAGTTAAATACAAAGGACTTCCTAATACACACAATAGAGTCATCTCCAAAGATGAAGATGACTCTCAATGAGAGCTAATTAAACTGTAAACCTAGCTCTAAACTGTGCATTTATACTGCTCGCTTCAATAGCATTGACTTAATATGCCCAATTGCTTTAGTTGGGTTTAATCCTTTAGGACAAACATCAACACAGTTCATGATGCCATGACAACGGAACACACTGTAAGCATCATCTAAACCAGCTAGACGTTCTTCAGTTGCCGTATCACGACTATCAATCAAGAAGCGGTAAGCATGCAATAAACCACTTGGACCGATAAATTTATCCGGGTTCCACCAGAACGATGGACAAGCAGTAGAACAACAAGCACACATGATACATTCGTACAAACCATCTAAATGAGCGCGCTCTTCAGGTGATTGTAAATGTTCACGAGCCGGGGTTTTCTCATCATTGATAAGAAACGGCTTAATTTTTTCGTACTGAGTGTAGAACTGAGTCAGATCAACAATTAAATCACGCACTACAGGCATGCCTGGTAAAGGACGGATTTCAATTTTCTTACCCTTAAAAGTAGAAACAGGCGTAATACACGCTAAACCATTTTTACCATTCATGTTCACGCCATCACTACCACAAACACCTTCACGGCATGAGCGTCTAAATGATAACTCAGGGTCAGACTCTTTCAGCTTCATCAGTGCATCCAGTACCATCATATCGGTACCTTCTTCCACTTCTAAGCTGTAATCTTTCATATAAGGCTTAGTATCTACATCAGGATTGTAGCGATAAACTGCAAATTCCAATTTCATCGTGGCTTCTCCTAGTAAGTACGCTTGATAGGCGGGAATGCATCACGAAGCTTAGGCTCCATGTTGACTTCACGCTTAGTCATTTGTTCAGTGACAGGATCAAAGACACTGTGACATAACCAATTATCGTCATCACGGTCTAAGAAATCTTCACGAGAATGCGCACCACGGCTTTCTGTACGGAAGTTAGCAGCATAAGCAGTTGCAATCGCTGTAGCCATTAAGTTATCTAACTCTAAACACTCGATACGTTGAGTATTAAATTCTGAAGAATTATCAGATAACTTGGCGTTAGCTAAACGTTCACGGATCTTCTTAAGCTCTTTAAGGCCTTCAGCCATTGCATCGCCACTTCTAAATACAGAGAAGTTAAGCTGCATACATAACTGTAAGTCTTTACGGATTACTGCAGGATCTTCACCTTCTTTATTGCTTTCCCAGCGATTAAGACGATCAAGTGAAGCAGCAATTTGCTCTTCTGAAGGTGCTTTAGGATCAGCAGTCTCATCTAACGCTTTACCTAAATGCTGACCTGCAGCACGACCAAATACCACTAAATCAAGCAGTGAGTTACCACCTAAGCGGTTTGCACCATGTACTGATACACAAGCAATCTCACCAACTGCAAATAAGCCTACGATATCTTGCTCTGAACCATCTTCGTTCTGGCGAACAACTTGGCCACTAACTTTAGCGGGTAGACCACCCATCATGTAGTGACATGTTGGCAATACAGGGATTGGGCCATCTGCTGGATCAATATGCGCAAACGTACGAGAAAGTTCACAAACACCAGGAAGACGCGCTTCTAATGTTTCTTTACCTAAGTGATCAAGTTTAAGTAAACAGTGCGGGCCTAATGGACCATCTAATCCACGACCTTCACGGATCTCAGTCATCATTGAACGAGCAACGACGTCACGAGATGCCAAATCTTTTGCGTTAGGAGCGTAACGCTCCATGAAGCGTTCGCCATCTTTATTTAAAAGATAACCACCTTCACCACGACAACCTTCAGTTACAAGCACACCTGCGCCAGCAATACCGGTTGGGTGGAATTGCCACATTTCCATGTCTTGCATCTGAACACCAGCGCGCATTGCCATACCAACACCGTCACCAGTGTTAATGTGAGCATTGGTAGTAGAAGCGTAAATACGCCCTGCACCACCCGTTGCTAAAATTGTTGCCTTCGATTTGAAGTAAACAATCTCGCCAGTTTCAATTTCAATTGCAGTACAACCCACAATTGCGCCGTCATCGTTTTTAACTAAATCTAATGCATACCATTCAGAAAACACTTCAGTTTTGTGTTTAACGTTTTGTTGGTATAAGCAATGAAGCAAAGCATGACCTGTTCGGTCAGCTGCTGCTGCAGTACGTGCCGCTTGTTCGCCACCAAAGTTCTTTGATTGGCCACCAAATGGGCGCTGGTAAATAGTGCCGTTTTCGAAACGTGAGAATGGAAGACCCATTTGCTCAAGCTCGATAACCGCCTCTGGACCTGTCTTACACATAAACTCAATCGCTTCTTGGTCGCCGATAAAATCAGAACCTTTCACAGTATCGTACATGTGCTGTTCCCAGTGATCTTCATGGGCGTTACCTAACGCAACAGTGATACCACCTTGCGCAGAAACCGTATGAGAACGTGTTGGGAATACTTTAGATAAAAGCGCACAGCTCTTACCTTCTTTAGAAATTTGTAAAGCCGCTCGCATGCCAGCGCCACCAGCGCCGATCACTACTGCGTCAAATTCGCGAACTGGAATAGCCACTTAAACACCCCACACTATAATGATGCCTGCAGCTAGATAACAAAAAGCCGCTACGACAAATACGAACTGAAGTAATCCACGTACTGATACATTTTTAACGTAATCAGTTAGCACTTGCCAAATACCAATCCACGAATGAATAAGCACAGCGACTAACGCTAGCAGAGTGAATACTTTCATCGGCAAAGTGCTAAATAACCCATGCCAGATTTCGTAAGTTAATGGGGCGCTACACGCAATGAAACCCACCATAAAAATGGTATAACAGGTTAAAATTACGGCACTAGCACGAATTAAAATAAAGTCATGAACACCACTGCGTCCAAGGCTTGCTGCATTAGTTACCATACCCAAATCCCCACAATGATTGAAAACGCCGCTGAAAGTACAAAGGCGATTTTTGCTGAAGCTAAGCCTGAGGCTAACTCTTCCCAACGACCGGTATCCATAATCAGATGACGTAAGCCAACGATTAAGTGGTAACCCAACGCAGTAAGAATTCCCCAGATAACAAACTTAACGAGCAAGTTATCAAAAAGAGATTGTAGGCCAGCGAAACTCTCAGGAGATGCTAAAGATTCATTTAGCACCCAAATAAGAATACCGACAGCAAACAGCATGATAACACCGGAAATACGGTGAAGAATTGACGCAATCGCTGTTGCAGGAAAGCGAATGGTCTGTAGGTCTATATGGACAGGTCTTTGCTTTTTCACGTTCTGCTCACTCAGCTCCATTGAGCATTATTTTTATTATTCATCTTGCTTTGCTTCTATTTGCAACACCAACACACATATGTAAACAAAATGTTGAAACATAACAGACTACTATCAAACACTTAACTATTTGAGAAACCACTAATTTAGCTAGGTAAAAAATGTTTTCAAAAATGTGATGTCTGTCGCCCTTTGTGGACGCAGGCAAGTATACTCAAGCCCATTGTCAAATACAAACGTCACACTATGCAAAATTTGTTTTTTTGCATTTTTTTTGCAAACAAACCACAGCTGGCAAGGCGTCTAGCAAGGTTTATACCATGGTCTAATAAATTTAAACGCTTATTTAAATTGAAATGTGATCACGATTCACTGTAAAGTAATGTCCGCTTAACATGCCGCACTCACAGAAAAGAATGAAGTAAGGAGAACGGGGTATGGCTGACAATATAGCCAAATTAGAGTTACCGGGGAATGATTCAATCGATTTACCAATTAAGCAGGGAACTGCTGGTTTTGATGTAATCGATATCAGTAAATTAGGAAAGACAGGTCATTTCACCTTCGATCCTGGTTTTCTAGCAACAGCCTCTTGCGAGTCTGCAATTACATACATTGATGGCGAAAAAGGTGTACTAACACACCGTGGCTATCCAATTTATGAGCTAGCGACTGAATCTAACTATTTAGACGTTTGTTACTTACTGCTTTACGGTGAATTACCAAGCAAAACTCAATACGAAGAGTTTGTTGCAATGGTAAAAAACCACACAATGGTTAATGAACAATTAGCTTCTTTCTTTAGAGGCTTCCGTCGTGATGCACATCCAATGGCAATGCTTTGTGGCGTTACTGGTGCATTATCTGCGTTCTACCAAGATTCTCTTGATGTAAATGATGAAAAACATCGTGAAATTGCGGCTTTCCGCCTAGTTTCTAAAATGCCAACGATTGCAGCAATGTGCTACAAGTATTCAATTGGCCAACCTTTCGTCTATCCACGCAACGATTTAAGTTACGCAGGTAACTTCTTATCGATGATGTTCGCTGTCCCATGTGAAGAATACAAAGTCAATCCAGTTGTTGAAAAAGCAATGGACAGAATCTTTGTTTTACATGCGGATCACGAGCAAAACGCCTCTACGTCTACAGTACGTTTAGCAGGTTCATCAGGTGCTAACCCATTTGCATGTATCGCGGCAGGTATCGCTTCATTATGGGGTCCAGCTCATGGTGGTGCTAACGAAGCTTGTTTAAACATGCTTGAAGAAATTGGCAGTGTAGACCGCATTCCTGAATTTATTGCACGAGCAAAAGACAAAGCGGATCCTTTCCGTCTTATGGGCTTTGGTCATCGTGTATATAAAAACTTCGACCCTCGTGCGAAAGTGATGCGTGAAACTTGTCATGAAGTTTTAGCTGAATTAAACGTTAAAGATCCACTACTTGACGTAGCAATGGAACTTGAGCGTATCGCACTTGAAGACGAGTATTTCGTTTCTAAGAAGCTTTATCCAAATGTTGATTTCTACTCAGGCATCATCATGAAAGCAATTGGTATCCCAACAAGTATGTTTACAGTGCTATTCGCACTATCTCGTACAGTTGGTTGGATTGCTCATTGGAAAGAAATGCTTGACCAACCAGGTCATAAGATCAGTCGTCCACGTCAGTTATACACTGGCTCAGAAGACCGAGATTTTGTTAGTTTAGATAAGCGTTAATTCGTATTAAATTAACTTCTAAAGCGCCTATAAGGCGCTTTTTTATTGTCTGAATTCATGTAAACATAAATGAGAAGATTTAACTAATAAATATTGATTAGACTTGATGCCATCGTACACTCTCAATAGCCCACAATTTTTCAAACAAACACCTATCACTAACTAAAATAAGTCCAATATTAGCGTGTGAATTAATTGCCCTTGCCTGCATTAGCGATAAACAAGTTACCTTCTCATTAACTCATCATGAGCATTTGTGCATTGACTATAGTTATCGCTCTTTTCCGATTTTATTCAGTTTAAGCCACTAGCAATAACAACCCGATACGTAAAAATGAACTAAGATAACCATACTGAATTACATAAATATTCATTGAGGTATTTGGCCGATTAAGAGAAAGTAGACATCGAAAGGTTATAAAAGAGAGTCAATTAGGTCATGGATTATGACTTTCACTCCATTACCACACAATCAAACCATGCACTAAAACTGTGAAAAGTAATTTAATATGCTTGCAAAGCCACATTTTTATGCAAAAAAGTTATAAGTGTACAAAGTAAATTATAACGAGACACTATAGCTATGGAAAACGGCGAAGTATTTGTGCTTTTAAAGGTCAATAACAGCTATTTGTAAAAAAGAAGGATAAACCAGATTGTAAATTTCGCACCATAGTAAAACATGCTTGCTCAGCTATAGTGCGAAAATAATTTAGATGAATTAAATTCATTGTTGAATCATCAATAGTAAAACAGTAACTAAATGCATGCTCTAGAGCAAAATAATACAAAGCATAAGCTTGCATCAGCGAGTAATGAAGAATTACATATAGACACTTACAGCTGGTATAGCAGCGCGAACTAGTGTGTTTAACTTGTCTAACATCAGCATCAATAGATCTTTTACAAACTTATATGTAATATCAACTACCTTGACACTGGGTTTGCCGACGAAATTTAAAATATGTCCCAATAACCCTTTAGCATCAGCTGCATACTCAGTCGTCATTTTTGATATTTCAACAACCCCTCTCGCAAGAGCATCGTATAATGTTAATGTCCCCCCAACCGCTGCTTGCGCTAGAATACTTGATATCTTTCCACTTTCACGCAATAAAGTAAGTAAAGCGTCCCCAATTTTGTCTGACCAATGCGTATTAAAACTTGCTAAATGTCTCTTATCATATTGTAGGCGCACTATTGCTAGATTCTGAATTGAACCAAGTTGCATTTCTTTATAGCTCGAATACTTAGCTGCCGTATTGAGGTAACCAGGTGCATTCCCAGCCATTTTATGAGAAGAAGCATTGAAAGAAACACAGGAACTAAGGCGGTATTCATTACCCGCATGCACGAAGGGCCAAACAGGTACCATCGGAACGGGATCGCTTCTGTGCACAGCTCGATATATACCATTTAATTCCGTTTCTGTTTGCAAGGCAAAGGGACCAAAACCCACTCTTGGTGCACCAAAAGTATACAAATTCACATTGACTTTGTATTGCGATCTTATCCAATTCGCTGCCAATGTAGCCAAAGCTCCACCTAAACTATGACCGACACAATGAACGGGACGATTGCCAGCTTTTGCCATTAAAGTTGCTAACTGAGGTTTTATAGACTCAAAAGTGCGATTAAAGCCAGCATGTACAGCTTTATAGTTTGGCCCTACCGTAACCCCACAATGCAGGTCGGTCAAAGTATCAGCAAGCCCAGCAGTACCTCTGAAAGCAATTACAACATCACCAGCAAACTGACCTCCTTTTTTACCTAACCCAAAAAAACCAAACCCATTGGAGTGATTTAAAACATGTTCTGCCACAGTGCCACTTATACCGACCAATTTTGAATTGCTACTACTAAAAGCAAAATTTCTATTAATTAACATGCTGGTATCTGTGACACCGTTTTTATTACTTTTTAGGCTTTTATAAGCAAATTCAGCCAGTTCCACAGCTAAAGTAGGAGATAAAGTGTTCATTACAATCCTTTGTATTTATTGTTAAAAGTTTTCGAAGTAATCAATTCCATCGTCTACTTCATAAATTTCAAAATCTTTTTCCCAGCGACAAATCCCCGAACCACTAAAATCCAAATTACGATTCTTCAAATTAGGAATAGTAAAGTGAACCTTTGAAGATAAAAGATCACAATTTAAACTAGCTAACTTTGATTTATACTCAACTAGTTCAGTGATTCCTCTTAAATTAATGCTCCAAAGTACATAGGTTTCATCTTTATAAGTCACAGTTATAAACTGAGACGTCGTTTCTTGTGAAAACATATCGCCTGGAATTTTTGAATTGATATTAATAGCTGGTAGATAAAATCGACCATCTGTATCAGTTTTAGTTACATCTTCTTTTTCGACTTTATAAGCGAACTCTAGGCTACGATTAATAACTGCACCCGTTACTGGTTTTCCATCCAATAACACAACACCTTTCACTTCTGAGCACATATGTACGTCAAAATTTTTTACTAAACCAAACATTATCTCCATCCCTGTCAAATATTAACTTTCAAAAAGCCAGTCATATTCATTAGAATTGCAATATACGCAAAAGCAAATTAAGACTTAATTTAAAATACTAAATTAAAAATACGTCCCTTCAACTAAAAAGCGCGGTAGTGCGTCAGCCTCAACGGTGACTTGATTGCCTCGGTCGTGCCACATACAGGCCATACCAAGTAGTTGTAATGAAAGAAAAGACTTCACTGGTGCACGGTCTGGCCCCGATTCTCTGATGTGATATTTTTCTTGGAGTGTTAGGTTTTTGGCTAGTACTTCGTTAAAGTCTATATCCATATCGGTGGTGAGTGCTGCAAAGGTTTCTAAATAACCCATAGCGATATCTAGTGCCCAATCATTACCTTGTTTAACTGCCATTCCCATACATTCGTTCAACAGTGATGGGTAGCTCTCTAATCCATGGTGATAGGCCTGAAACACTTCAACTAACTTATAAGAAACAGGACCTGATTGTGTCGCACTTTGCTTCATGACTTCAATGGGAAAGTTAGCTAAACAATCTATGCTCTCCTTATCACGAGTAATCACGGATAAAAAGTAAGCATCAAACCATTGACTTGGATGACACCTACCGTCTTCTAACATTCCTTTACCATTCCAGGTGACTGTGGGTAAGTCGAAGATAGTCAATGTCTGCTCTTGCTCTGGATTTAACCCTAATTTCAAAAAGCTGGCATACATTTTAGCAGCATACCGTAAGCCTGTAGCCGATTCTTTTTTAACCTCTGGGGTTTGCTCTTCCCATGTGAGCCAACGGGCAAGTTGAACCATATCATTACTAATCGCAAGTAAGTTATTACGTTTTATTTCAATATCTTCAACCATTTCTTCATAGGCTTCTCTTGGGTATTCTAGCCGCTTATCCAAAGGATTTTTTTTAAAATCAGGCTTATAAGCTCTTTCTACTCTCATTTTTTACCTTCTAAAATCTATATCAAATTCTGAAATTTTTACTTCACTAACCACAGATACTTTGTCTGTTCTCACTATTGGAGTTTCTATATGCAAATATTGAATCTTCTTATTCTTTTTTGATGCTTTATTAATTACCAGTGCCGCTTTTTTATCTGTACTGCCTTCATCTCGTTCCCCAATTTCCTCCGTTATCGCTTCAGCATATTCCGTTGTACCTTGTTGGTAGTCACTATCACCAATCTGTTTTTTGCCTAACGGACTATTACCTCCTTTTGCTTCGACAATAATGACATCGCCGTTGGCATTCTGATAGACCATATCAAAACTCCCCGCTCCGGGGCTTGGTCTATCTAAGCTCTCAGGATGAATCCGTTCATAACCTGGATATTGCGCTTTAACGGCCATATCTGCAGCTTTTTCACCAATCGTCTCAGTGCTTTTATTAATAGGGGAAATCTGTTGATTGTATGCTTTTGTGCCGTATTCGCCACGCAGCGCTATCGCCTTATCACGTTCAACTAGATGAGATGCTAATGCTTTTTTCTCTTCCTCTGTGAGGATATGTATCGCCTCGGAACCTTGTTTCTTTTTCGCTAAAATTAATGGTCTTGCATTATTTTGTTTAATTATGCCTTTGGTTGCCCATGCTTCATCGACCACTTTACCATCAAATTCATGCATGCCAGCGAACTCTTCGATGGTCAAATCCATTTCTTTTATTTGTCCATCAATATTTCGTTGTACTGTTATGGTGTTATTCACTTCATCCATCGATTCAAGTGTGTAGGCGTAATTTAATTTATTCACCCCATCAGGCTTTTGTATTTTTAATTTGGCCTCTGGGTCTGTGATAGCTGCGCTGTCAATGGCACTTTGCAGTATCTTCTCTTTTGTTTGTTTATCAATACCATTACCGACTAATGTATCCAACATGGCCGATAACTCTTCTCGACCTTCTTTACAAAGTAGCCCAAATGGATCAACCCAATTCACATGATTCGGTGCATATTGATAATGGTTAATTCCGCCAACTAAACCAATAGGGTCTTGATGAATAAATCGAGCCTGCTCAGGGCTGTAATACCTAAAGCGGTTGTAATGTAGGCCTGATTCGTCATCGAAATACTGACCTTGAAAGCGGATAGGATTTACTATCGAATTTTCAAACTCATCATCTCTTGCAACCTTGATTTTAACAACAGTATCAAAGGCTTTTCCGAACACATCTAACTGATTACGCCATACAGTTTGCGCACTCGAGTCAGTCAGGCAAATCGGTGTACCAAGTTGATCGAGATGATAATAGTAAATCTTGCCTTGTTTAATGAGTGCTACGGGCTCAAAACTTTCTGGGCGATAGATGTACCAGCTGAACTCTCCTCGGGTACACTCACCAATTAACTGGTTATTATCCCAAATAAAATCAGTACGGCCTTGCTCGGTCACTTTTGCGCTGCGTCTACCTAATGCATCATATTCATATTGCGTCAGTTTGCCATTATCATTAATTTGGATTAACTGGTTTAAGCCATTAAAACTGCGCTGTTGTTTATTGCCCGTTCCAATTTGAGAGATTTGATTACCACTGGCATCATAACGATAATCCACTCCTGCCATACTCATTAGTCGGTCATTGTTAACAACCACATCTTGAATGGATTTATCAGGACGATTTTGTTCAGTGGTTAATACCTGAGCGTCATGTTGACGAATATGTTGAGTCGGGTTGCCAAATGCATCCCAATGATACTGTTCTTTGTGATGATGTTTTACAGCAATGGCGTTAGAGGCAATACTGCTTTTACCATTCGCGCTTAATGCTTTTGCTTCACTCTCTCGCGAATGGCTAACCAACTGGCTAATTTTATTGTATTCAAATTGGGTTAAATCGACATTTGGATCATTCTCATCCTGCACGCCATTGCAATTTAATTGACTTTCAGATGCTTTAAGCTGGTGCTGATTATCATAATGATAGTGTCGATGTTCAAATAGCGGTGAACTTAACACAGTTGTTGCTTCGCTCTCGCTCTCGCTTTCAATTTCACTTTCACTTTCACTTTCTGCAAACTTAGCGTGTTGCCACTGCTGTTCAATAAGCCTTGAATAAGCATCATATGTGTGGGTTGATTCGAGTTGATTACCTAACCTTGTGTGCTCTAATAAGCCAGCATCTGTATATTGATATTGAGCAATATCGATAGTTTGCTGATTATCGGTTAGTACAACACCAATATCCGCTAACAGGCCATTACGATTATATTGATAATTTACTTGGCTTCCATCAGGTAAGGTTAAGCCACTTCGATTACCTTTAGCATCGTACTGATAAGATAAGTGCCATGCACCTTGATTGACCTGAGTGACTCTACCCTTAGTGTCATATTTTTGCTCTAGAGTGCGATGCTGATTGTGCGCGCGAGTGATATTGCCAATGACATCATATTGGTAAAAATTTTGAGTGTTTAACGTAGCAGAATGAACATTAGCATCAAGTTTTACATGACTGCTTTGCTGAATAATACGACCTAGTGCATCACGCTTTAATTCAATAAAACGAATGTCACTGTCGTTTACTGCCACTAACTTATCATTGGCATCATATTGGTAAACTTGCTCGCGACCATCAAACCCGATTAATTTTTTTGGCTGTTCTGTCGGGGTGTATTCAATTCGATATTGAGCACCATCACTTCGCTCAATTTTGTTTAAATTACGCTCTTTATCATAGAAGAATTTAAGCCAGCTACCATCTGCAAAAGTTTGTTGACACGGTTGAGCTAATCCATCATAGCTAAGCAGCGTTTCAATATCGCTCTGATTTGCATTATTTAAATCAGATGCGTTTTCATCAACAACTGCTTCATCAGCCAATAATTTTTGACTAATTTTTCTACCTGCTTGATCAAACTGATATTGGGTGATAATTGCCTGTTCAGGCTTATCTTGAGGGTATGCTTTTTCTTCAATTATTTGCCCATTGAGGTCGCGAATGTACTCAGTAACTAAACCTTGCGGGTTAATTGTTGCATTTACTCGTCCTAAGCGATCATGACTATAGCGAGTTAAAGCATCGCCAATTTGTGTTGCTAATAATTCGCCATCTCTATCCCAATGATATCGATGTATAACACCATCAAGCTCTGTTTTTTGAGTTACTTGTCCAAAATCATTGTATTGAAAATACCGCTGACGACCATCAAAATGACTTTCAGATAAAATGCGCCCTGTTGCATCAAACTGCTTTGTAAATGTTCGGCCAATGGGATCTTGCGTCAGAATACACTGACCTAAACGGTTGTATTCAAATTGTGTGACACCACCATCAGCATGAATAATGGCTTCAATTTGTCCTGAGGTATTGTATATGAATTGGGTTTGATTATTGTTTGCATCAATGGTCGCTATTTTGCGCCCAACACTGTCATATTGATGCCGTGTCACCGCACCATTAGCATTATGATGTTCAATCAGTAAACCTTGAGAATTATGAACGAATGTTTCTTTATTTCCGAGAGAATCAATACAACCACTTCGCATGCCATTTGGATGTAACTCATAAGAAAAATGGTAGTGATAGATCTCATTATCACCCCACTGCTCAATGCATTTAGCGTTTACGCTCTCAGCATTCCATAAAAAATGATGGCTAAACCCTGAAGCTCGAGTTCTGGCTTTTAATAAATAGGTTGTTTTTTGATTACTTCGGGTTGAAGCTTTGGCTCCCTGAGTTTGGCTAGGTTTATGATAGCTGTATCGTTCAACTAGGCCATTCATGTCAGTAGCTGCAATTAAGGCTTGGTGGTCATCATATTGATAGCTTGCAAGGAGTTCAGGGTGTTGCTGCTTATTACCTTTCTCGTTAAGTATATAAGAAGCAACTTTTAGTAAGTTACCTTGGGCGTTATAACTAAGGAGAACACCGCGTTTAGGCCCTGTGGTTATTTGATTAAGCTTGCCTTGCTTATCATAGTACAGCTGAAAATATTGGCCTTGGTGATTACTAATCGTTTCTAGTAACCACACATCTTGATTGTCAACTTGACGCTTTTTAAACGCCCAATGACTGTCATCTGGTTTTAATAATACCTGTCGACCATCAGCTTGATGAACTAACGACCAACCTGTCGTACTTTGAATACTGGTTTGGCCGCGTTTAACTTCGTCAAAAACATGTACTCGGCCTTCTTCATCAGTGAGCTCAAACCAGTATTTACCAGGCTTTTTCGGCCCCACTTTGGGAGGAGCTTGATATTGGCGATTGAGTTGTAAGCTAAAGTTATGTCGCCAACCAAAACCAAGCCCAACATTGCGTTCAACTTTACTAGAGCGATATAAACGTCGCCAAGTTAACGGCATTAGGCCATTAATTTCAAAATCAGTTAACGGTAAAATTTCCTCGCCAGATAACATAGACACTGGATCACTACGGCATTCTTGTTGATCAATTGGTACTTCAGTTGGAGTCTTATTCGCAATGGTGCCAGACTCAGTTGATTGTGCAGTCTGCTTACCTTTACTTGAAACAGGCGCTTTAGATTTACTTGAGCTGTTTCCGAGTGAGGCCGTTTCGGTAGAAGTTTGAATATTTGCTTTAGGCGTTTCAACATAAACACGTAATAGGTTACGTGAAATTGCTTCATTTAATTTGGTGACGATTTGTTTTCGATTTAACGAAGCATTCAAGCCCGCTTGCAATACTAATGCGCGCCCTTGCATTAAGGCATTTCTATCACGTACCAAATGAGGACTTATTTCATTGACCAACTGCTCAATTTCATTAGTTTGGCTAAAGGTTTGTAACTGGAAACCAGAAGGTGTTGATGCACTGCTGGGAACAACAACGATATGCCGATTGAAACCATTAAAATAAAAATTACTGACCGTCATTGGTACTAACGCCTTCTCTATCCATGAGACTAATGTTAAAAACAGCTAAATGCGTTGTCAGCCATACAGGCTGCATTTGATTCTGATTAGCCATTTGCTTCACCGCTGCAACCTAGCCACTCATACCTTAACAGGCCAAGGTAACGTTCCTCAGAAACCTCTAACTGAACGCTTACTCCTGACAAAGCTTGTTCTTTATAGCGATTAAATACGTGTAATAAATTATATAAACCCGCTGCGGCACCAATATTCCCAGTGTAATAATTAGTTTGAGTAATTTGGGTATCTTGATCTATTTTTCCCGCTAGCTGCTCATAGGCATTAAGCCAGCTATCTTGGGTGGTTTGATTATCACCGGGGAAATATAATTGTTTTAGTAAACTTGATTCATCTTGCTCTGTAAGCTGAGTAAATAAACGCTTAATTGATTGTGTTAATTGAACCTGGGTAGCAGCGTCTTGAAATACATCAGTCACATGTAGCCCTAGTGGTGTTTTTTCTGCAGTGGAGACTTGAACCTTAGTCATTATCGCGGCCTCAGAAGGCCTAATGCCTTCATCAATATCTGCATTAATCAATTGTCCAGTTCGATAAAGTTCAGGCATATCAAAATACAAACTATCCACTGCGATAAAGACAATCGAGTCAACACGGCTTCCCATCGTCTTAGCCGCCTCAAACGCAATAGGTAAAGATGCACTTCCCATAGGAAAAATGCGCCCATTAGGGTGTTCAAAACAATGAGGAAAAGCTTGATGTAATTCGTTTACCCACTGAGTTAACATTTCAGGTGCTAAATTAGGTAACAACCAAAAAACAGGATTGTGTTCATATGGCGTCCATGCGCTGGCATCAGTTATAGGCAGCTTACTTAGCAGTTCGATAATGCGTGTTAATTTACATTTCGCACTTAGATCACTGCGCATACCTGAGACTAATTGAGTTCCGTTAGGTAATTGCAGATTGAAATCGAGCCCTTCTGTATAAGGTAAATTAATCAACTGCATTTGATTATCGCATTGACCTACGATTAACTCTGATTCGAGTACATTAATAATCATGAGGCCAACTTTATAGTCATTGACGAAGTTCGCACTTCACCGGTTAATCTAAGCTGATGTAATTTAGCCACCCTTTGATGAACAGGGCTCGATTTAAGCAGTATTTTATCGACCGTTTCTAGGCTAACTTCCACGCCATTGAGTAGGCGAACTCCAGGTGTATCTGGCGCATATAATTGCCAGCGATTAAGTAACTTAGCGCTATAAAATTGTAGAAATTCAGCGCGTCTTTGTGTGTTTTCTTCAAACTGTCTTTGGTAAGGAATTGACGAGTCAAGTCCAGGGCCTAAAAGCGTTCTTAAAGCATCAAAAGCAATTAATGTCTTAGCGGGGTGCTGCATTGCTTTTGCTAAAAATGGCACAAATTTACCAAAACCTGAAAAACCCATAAGCTGAATCACTCTATCATTGAGGTTTTCATCACGACTCATTAAATTGAAAATTTGAGTTAAAACCTGCTCATCAAGAGAGGTTACAAATATTTCAAACAAAGGGCTATGGCAATATTCATTTTCAACAAAACGGCTATATAGCGCTAATGGCTCAGAAATTTCTTCTAACAACATTTCTGCATATAGTGCATTCAGCGGCGTAAGATTTAGTGAGGCAATACCTGCAATACTTTTTAGTCGTTTACCTCGGTAGATACAAAACAAAATATATTGGTTAATTTGTTCAGGCGTTTTACCAACCATCGAGAACTGCAAACCTTCAACACCAAACTGGCAAGCCACTAGTGCTAAACTAGGGATGTATTTATTTAAATCTATTTGATTGTTATTTAATAATAATTCAAATACTTTTGCTTGGTCGTGGGTTCTTTGTTTGAGATGAATTTGCAACAGTAGTTGCAAAACAACCAACTGATTTTCCGTACTGAAATACACATCATTTTCAAACGCTGTCACTATTTCAACGACGCTATTAGCACAGAGAAATGCTTCGCTATTATGTTCTTCGTGAGCTTGCTGCTGGATCATATTGAGTGTGACTAATAAAGATCGGGTGTTATCTTCAACATTTTTAGGGGCACACTGAAACGACGACATTAATATTTGTCGTTGTGCTAAGAGAAGTTCAAAATTCTCAATCAAGTTCATTCAACGCAATCCTTGCTCATACTATCCAATCATTACAGTAGGGTTTCCTACTACAATCTTACCTCCATGGGCAGTACTGTCTCCGAGTCTCGCTGCGGGTTTTCCATTAATCAGTACCGAACTTGAACCTGCGTTGATTGTATCTGGTGGGCCAACACAAATTAACTTGTCACCTTTACGAGCAGCAGGCATAGAACCAATAAGCACGTTTCCTGAGCCCATAATGACAGGTCCGCCTACATGTGGGACTGGGCCTGGGTTAGTTTTTGGGCATACATGCATAGATGTCAGTGTAGCTGCGGGCATTCCCATAAAATCTTCCTTGAATAGTTAGTCTTACATTGGAGCTATCGGCAGGGTATTAATCACTTTCTAACGGTATAACGAGCAAGTCTTGTTGCATTAAGGCTACCGCTATTTCTTTGATTAATTTTATTTGCTCACCCCTTCCTGATGCATACTCGTCATTCATTAAATAGTTGTAAATATGGCTAATTACATCCTGATGATTACGCCACATATGACGATTAGTTAAGAATTGTTCACCATAGGTTGTACTAGTTACATAGGTCTTATCAGGTATATCCAATAGTGGGTCTTGAGGTTTATCAACGGGTTTGCAAATCAAATACCGATAACCAAATTGGCAAATCAACTCGTGGCCACGACAAAACGCACCCGTTAATCCAACGCCAGGGTAACTTGAAATTTGCATTGTTAATTCAACTTAATTTGCGCTGCTTTCAACGCAATACTGGTACCGTTTACTTTCACATTAGTACCTTTAATTTGAATGTTGGTACCTTCTATTGATATCGAGCCATCACTGCTCATTTTAATCGAGGCACTACCCGTTTTAATCACGACTTCTTTCCCTGCTTCGATATTAAGCGCTTTGCCCACTTTAAGCGTGTCGTTACTGCCAATATCATCGCTACGGTCTTTACCGACTTTGAGTGTATCGTTATTGACCACTTCAGTGGTTCTATCATTACCAATTTTGCCGCTGTCATTATTAACAATGTCTAAAAATCTATCATTGCCGATAGTATCTTTCTGATCGTTCTTAACATTTAATTGATGGTCTTTTTCTGCTTGTAAAAAGAACAGCTCTTTACCTTTTTCATCATCAAAGCGTAATTCATTAAAATTATCTGCGCCGCCCTCTTTAGTGCTACGCGATTTAATTCCTGACTGCGTTTTTTTAGCCGGTAAAGCATAGGGTGGCATTAGATCCGCGTTATAAACTGCGCCACTGATTATTGGTTGATCAGGATCGCCATTAATAAACTCAACTAAGACTTCTTGACCTACTCTTGGGAAGAAGAAAGCGCCCCATTTATTACCAGCCCAACTTTGGGCAACACGGATCCAGCATGAACTTTTACTATTAAATTCACCATCTCTATCCCAATGAAATTGCACCTTAACTCGGCCAAATTTATCAATATGCTGTTCATCACCAGATTCTCCAGTAACGACTGCAGTTTGCACTCCATTGATAAGCGGTTTATTGATTTGAAGTGTTGGCCGATACGGAGTTGATTTAGGCACACATTCAAAATCATTTTGATAAACACCAATTGAAGCCGATTGACCAGCGCCAGATTGGTTAGGCTGTGTTGCAGATGTCCTTAGGGCAGTAATAAGAAAACTCTTACCTTTATAACTGCTGTTTTCGTGATCCTTAAAACTAAAAAATTTACCTACACTAAAGCTGCGGCAGTCGCCTTGACCACTGCATTTATTCATATCTTTTTGTAATGCTTCTAGTTGATTATTAGCAAATGGCTGTGCACGTTTATTTAACTCTGATTCGCCAAGGTAGTCGTAAACTTCAAGTGTACTTTGATCAGGTAAACTGGCATTGGCATGGCTGCCTGACGGATATAATTTGGGTTGTTCATAATCATAACCCTTTTGCATAAAGCCGCCACTCACCATACTCATACCGCCTTGCCAGTGAGCAACGTGTGACTCTGCTAAATGACCAGAAAAACAACGTACTTTCTCTTCTGCACAAGGTTTATAAGCTGTAATATCATCGGCAAGTACTAAGGTATGTGCACTCACGCTGTGTTCAAAAAAGAAGAAAATACCTTCTTGCTGTAATAAACGGCATACAAAATCTAAATCAGATTCAAGGTACTGAACACAATATTCGTATTTAGGGTATGTGCGCGTGGTTTTATTTTGGAAGGCAACTTTATGTTGACCAAACAAGTCACTAATAATATCGATTACTGACATGTTTTGAAAAATTCTGCAGTTACTGCGCTTTTTCATCAATGCCATTCTAGGCACGATAACAGCTTGATAATCAATATAATCTTGGGATACATCGGAAGCAGCAGTTCGCATGCCAGCTGATTCTAAGTGACTGACTAAACCATGAAAATATCGAGCAGCTCCATCACTTTCTGCGTTGCGTAAAGTGATGCAAACATTTTTGCCCACAAGGCTATCTAAACTAATTTGTGTTCCAACGGTAAACATGGACACATTGATAGAAAATAACTGAGAAATGGCTTCTGTGGCAGTAAGATGCGTTAGGTATAGCGTGTCTTTACCTAATGGGGTGCTGATACTGATTATATTATTTTTTTGAGTCGCCTTTAGCATTCCTTGCCTCAGTCATTAAGAATTAAGATCTTGAGGAAACTGACGTTCCCTCAAGATTAAGATCGCAAATGGATTACATTTGTTGACCTTTAACACCGCTGTAGCCGTAACGTAGCGCTGCAGTAATGTTGTTTTTATCATCAGTAGGCGTTACTGCCATCATCATTTCAGTGTAACTGATAGTGATAGTTTCTACTGGACGATCGCCATGAACTGAAACACTGTAGCTAGAGATCATTGCATCAGTTAATTCGATTTGCATGATTTCTTCAATTTTGTCACCTTGCTTGGTCACATGGAAAATAGCTTTTTTACCTTTACCGATAGTTGCTTCTTTGAAAAGATCAGTAGAGGCATTATCTTGTAATTTAGTGATAGTTACATCACCTAAACGTGTAGAGCTCGCTTCACGGTCTTTTGCAGTACCAGTAAAAGAAGTAATTTCACGGCTAACATTCCAATCTACTGATAACACAGTAATCATGTCTTTGAATTCTTCAGCAGTAGTTTCGCCTTTAATACCTTCATAATCTAAATACGTGTTCGCTTGCATTATTAATGCTCCTTTTGCGTGATTGTCATCCATTAATGGACAGTTTTATATAAGTTTAATAACAAACTTAATATTTCAATTTATTAAAAATGCACTTACTAACAAATAACACCCAAAAGTATTATTTATTGATAAAAGTAGATATATATTTTTAAAGCCAAAAGATTATAACAAAGGTTTTTTTTAAATCAATCGACCTTACAAAACAAGAGTTAATAATTTACAAAAATAATTAAAAGATATTAATTCAGACACTTATAAGAACCTACTACAATAAAGCTTTATATAAACCCTTATCATTTGTTATTATTAACACTGGCTAACTAATACCTAATAATTATATTTTGTAAGTCATCTCTTACTTTAAAAAAATTAAATTTATACTTTATAGGTAAATTCTTCCTTACTTACATTAACTTTGACATTATTTATTTTTTTATTGGTCGCCATATTCTGTAATATTTGTACTGAGAGTTCAGGTAACATTGAGTTTTGTAAAATATTGTGAACATTTCTGGCTCCAGAACCTGCATCTTGGCACATCGAAACGATCTTACTTACAACGTCATCGGTAAAACTAAACTTCGCCTGATAATGACCCGCAAGGCGATGACCAACTCTCGCTAACTGTAATTTAGTAATTTCACTCAACATGTCTTGAGTTAATGGAATATATGGAACCACATTGGTTCGTCCTAAAAATGCGGGTTTAAAGTAAGTCAGCAAGTCATCTTGTAAAGCCTTTCTTAAACCATTGATTGAAGGCGCCGTTTGCTCATCTTCAAATAAAGACATAGTTGTATCTGTCCCAGCATTAGAAGTCATGATGATAATTGTATTTTTAAAATCAATATCTCGCCCTTCACCATCTTTAATCATGCCTTTATCGAATACTTGATAGAAAATATCCTGTACACCAGGGTGCGCTTTTTCCATTTCATCCAATAAAATAACGCTATAAGGCTTACGACGAACAGCCTCTGTTAGCACACCACCTTCGCCATAACCCACATAACCAGGAGGTGAACCTAATAGTAAAGAAACTTTATGTTCTTCTTTAAATTCAGACATGTTGATCACAGTCACGTTATCTTCACTACCATAAACATGCTCTGCCAAAGTTAATGCCGTTTCTGTTTTACCTACACCACTTGGCCCCGTCAATAAGAACACCCCTATTGGGCGTTTCTCATCACCTAACTGCGCTCGCGACGTTTGCACTGTCTTAGCAATCAAGTCCAAGGCATGATCCTGACCAATAACTCGTTTAGCCATAATGTCCTTTAGATTGAGCACATTGGTAATTTCATCATCCTGCATTTTACCAGCAGGGATCCCGGTCCAGTCTGAAATCACTTCTGCAACCAGTTGCTCATCAACTTGCCAATGCACCATAGGTTGTTTGGTGCTTGCTAATTGTTGTTTTAGCGTCGTGAGTTCGGCAACTAACTGATCAGAATCTTCCTCTCCCTCTTGGATTTTGGTCACTAATTCTGCAATGGTTTCCACTGTTTTAAGTTCGGTTTCCCATTGCTTCATTAAAGGCTTAAGTGCTTTCTCTAACGTTTTTTGCTCTTTATTTAACTCGCTAATGATTTTCTTATGATCGGTACCCGTTTTCTGTTCTCGGGTTAAAATATCAATTTGCGTCTCAAGTTGCTGAATTTGTCTTTGTAATGATTCGACACTGCCTGGTGTTGAAGCCTGACTCATTGCAACGCGTGCACATGCCGTGTCCAGCAAACTTACCGCCTTATCTGGTAGCTGCCTGCCGGTAATGTAACGATGTGATAAATTAACAGCTGCACAAAGCGCCTGATCTGACACCAAGATCTTATGGTGACTTTCCATAACAGGTAGCAAACCTCGCATCATTGCTATAGCCTGTTCTGGTTCAGGTTCTTCAATTTTAACCACCTGAAAACGTCGAGTTAACGCTGCATCTTTTTCAAAAAACTTCTTATATTCAGCCCATGTTGTAGCAGCAATTGTACGAAGTTCACCACGAGCTAATGCTGGTTTTAAAAGATTTGCAGCATCATTTTGGCCTGCCTGCCCTCCACTACCAATCATGGTATGCGCTTCATCGATAAATAGAATGATGGGTTTAACCGAGTTTTTAACCTCGTTAATCAGTGCTTTTAAGCGATTTTCAAATTCACCTTTAACACCCGCTCCGGCCTGTAGCAGGGCTAAATCCAAAGTATGAATACGGACATTTTGTAACGCTAATGGCACTTCTTTTTGGGCTATTTTTAACGCTAACCCTTCAACTACCGCTGTCTTACCCACACCTGCTTCACCAGTTAAAATAGGGTTATTTTGGCGACGACGGGTTAAAATATCGATCATCTGACGAATTTCGTTATCTCTACCTAGAATAGGATCAATTTTTCCTGCTTCAGCTTGCTGCGTTAAATTTTGGGTAAACTGATCTAAACTCGGCGTTTTACTGGGTGCATTTTCCATTGCCTGAGTCTCTTCAATATCACTACTTGATACTTTATGCTCAGTAGATTGTCTCTCAAGTTGTGGCCATGCGTGCTTTAATTGCGCTGAATCGATTTTGAACAGCTGTTTCGCTGAACGAGAAACTAACGAGTTTAACGAGTCATCGGTCAATAATGTGAAAATCAAATAAGCGGTTCTGATTTCATTATCATTAAATTCAATACTGGTATTTAACCAAGTTTGTCTCAGTAGACTAACAATATGCGGCGATAAACTTGGCGCTGCGCTATTACCTGTTTTAAATTTCTCAAGGCCTTGCCTTACTTCATGAATTAATTGGTCTTTTTGGATTGAAAAACTGGCCATAATGATATCTAAATCACCTGACTCAGCCTCTAACAGCGCAAGTAACCAATGTTCAATTTCTACCGTAAATTGACTTCGGCTGTGACACACACTGGCCGCAGACTCTAAAGACTGGCGACACGTTGGATTAAGTTTCCCTACTAACTTACTTAAAGTCATCGCTGACATATTGATAATCCTTTATTAATTAAATCATTAAGCGTTTTGTTTGTTGCCCATGTTCGGTTCGGCTTAATAAACCACAACCTAACCCTAACGGCACGGCCGCTTTTGAAAGCTGAGCTTTTGGAGCATCTTGTTGTTTTACATCGAGATAAATTTTAAATTTCGCCGTTTGGCCTAAATAGCTTGATACGAGATCTTTTAACGGCTGATAACACTTCTCACCAGGCATGAATGCACTAACGGTTTGACCGTCTTTAGGTGTGAGTTGAATACTAATACTGGAATTAATATCCCAAACTCGGCTGCCAATACTCGCATCTACACCTAAACGCGCGTACTGACCTTCTGGCATTGCTCTGGAAGATAACTTGGTTTGTTCATTGGCTGAAAGCTGCTGCCAACGACCTTGAAATGACGCTATCTCAACTTCACAACCAGTAAAGTCTTTCAGCATGATTCTAAGTGATTCAGCACTCGGCGTTTTTCTATTCAAAAAACCACCGTAATAACAGTTCAACGACTTTTTACCGCTAAGCAGGCTCAGCACATGCGTAAAACTGTCTTTTTGATTATTGAAAGCTGACACACTATCTGGCGGACTATCTTGAAGCGGTTGATAGTTAACAGAGAATCGATACTTTTCCCATGCTCGATAAAATAACGAGATGATGCGATGATTAAATAAATCATAAAAATCCCGCATACCTGTGTCTTTTAAGCGCAATCGTTCAAGTAATAGCTCTGTATAATGTTGAGGTAGCACACCACTTGGGCCAGTTAACCCCATAAAGGAGACATGCATTTCTGCAGCAATTTTTTTAGCAGCACTTGCTTGGGTTAAATTCACTTTACTGATTGCTTGCCCAGGAAAACCCAAATGTTGATCAGACTTAAACCGCAATAACTCTTCTGATGGAATGGCATCATGGCCCACTTTGTGATCTTGCTCTTTTCCTTGAAGCAATTGCTGCTGAAATTGATATACAGCCTGATAAAAGTCATGCTCTGTCGGTGAATCAGCAATCGCTTGTAACTGTTTTGCAGGTGCACTCATGTTCGCCGACTGATTGATTAACTCATCAAAGTCTACTTCTGTGCTCATTGTCATAGTAATGGCCTATTTCCAGAACGAGCTGGCCACGTATGCGTGATGGCATCTTGATCTTTAAACCTCATGCTTAAACGCGTAAAACTATTTACAACAGAAAACTGGGCAAAGAAATGGTCTAAAATGCTGCAAAAAAAGAACACTCCACTACCTGAGTAATGATCTTTGATGAACGTAATTTCAATATGGCTACCACTGCAAAAACTGATTCGTCCATTTTGATTGACCCTAGCAGTATCGGGGGACACTGATACTTGATAGATGTTTTCAATCAAGTTTTTATTCTCTGGTGAGCATTTGAAGTCATACAGTTTTAACGTTTCTTTTAAATGCGTCAGCGCATCAGGGCCACTAAAACTGTCTATAGATAAATGGCTGACCAATTGCCAACGAGAAGCATCGCTTAATGCAGCTCTCACCGGCATGGTTGGTGCTAAAAGGCATTTTACGTGTTTGATAATATCAGCACGTTCTGGCACAAACATTTTAGGTTCATCGGTGCCAAATGGCAGGTGAGCGGGTAGATTTCTGTTACTGCATAAAGCATTAATACTCAGTATCCAGGCGCCATAATCTTCTTCGGCTTTAAAGCCCTTAAAATTATGATCCACCAGCGATAAATAGGATTCAGTCCCCTGCTCTGCATACCCTCCAGACCAACTCGATGACTCTCGCCTTAAGTGCCAAAATAAGTTGTCATGGCCTAAATACTGTGGGTGGGATTCACCGTAAAACGGTGTAACCTCAACTTGATTATCTTTAGGATCATAGGCAATGACTTGTTTAACACCGATTATCTCTGCAACTTCTGCATCAGCATAACGCGCTGCCAGTTTATATTCATATTGAGATGCATCGATACTGACAGGCTCAAGTTTTTGCTCAAATAAATTTATGACTGGAGTACACCCGAGCAAAAAGTGATTCGCTGTAACTTGTTTTTCAAGGTCTTGCGAGCCTTCTTTTAAATAGATATAAAGCGAAAACTTATCGTTGATCCCTTGCCACTTTCCTTCAATATCATCAATATCAAAAAATAAAAACTTTTCAGGAAAAATAAAGTTTTCAAGTAACATACGGTATCCAGCGCTACTGCGTTGGCTGTATGGTATGACTTGCTGATCATCTTCAAAACCCACCGACTTTAAATGCCGCTGAGTTAAGAAATGACACACAGATTGGTCTTCATTCACTAAGGCAAAGCCTAAGCTATGTTGAAACAGTAATTGGTATAATTGGAAAGTTTGATGGTCCTGACCATTCAAGAAAAATCTCAATCTGTTAACACCTAAACTCGGCATGCTAATTTCTTCAAACTCACATGCTATATCCAGTTTGATAATGGCTTTAGCCCGTTCTGGCCATTGAGGTTCTGGCGCATTGAATGGAGCATTTTGAAATTGCACTTTTTGCACTTCAATTGGCCACAGTTTCATGTCGTAACATGTTTGAAAATGACATGGCTTCATACCATCAACTTGAGTATCAACCTTAGTATTTTTAGGTAGCTGTACTCCTGTTGTCGACAAGTTTTCTGTGGTGACTTTTATCACTGACATTGAAGGAATTGGTGCTTGATAATCAGGATACAGTTGACCTAATAACGCTTCTGTCAATTCAGGGAAACTGTCATCTAACTTCTGCCTTACTTGCGCTGTTAGTAGCGAAAAAGCTTCGATAAGTCGCGACACATGTGGATCTTCGACATGTTCATCACTTAACCTTAATCGACCAGCGACCTTAGGGTATTGCTCTGCAAACTCCGAGCCCATATGCCTAATAAATGCTAACTCTCGGTTGTAATATTCTAATAATTCTTGGTTCACAACGCCCCCTCATTCACAATCATCGCCAGATGAACTGGTTCAACTTCTGAGTCAAATGTAATAAATTCAGGTTCAGGATCCGCATATAAAAGTGCATTAATCTTTAACCTTAATACCCGATCTAATGGTTGCTCGTTATCTACCGCTTCAACCATGACTTCAAGAAATCGAGGCTCAAACCGTTTAATCGTGTCAGCAACCTGTTTACACAGAAGTTGGCGCCCATCGAGGCTTGCAACAGGCATAGAAGAAAAATCACGTAAGCCATAGTTCATTAAAGAATGATCCAGTTCGCTTAAATGTTCTGGCCAAGTTTGCCACTGTAACTTTGCATTAAGCAGATTTTCTAAATCACGACGAACATTGGTTCTTAACTGACGTAAATTAAGGCCTCTATGGCTATCTTTGACATCTTGCTCATCTGGCGCATCATCGATTAAACGATCAAGTACTGATGCCATAATAGGTTGCTGGTTTTGGCTCAAAATGACTTCCTACTGTAAAACGGGAGTGTGGATTTTAGTCACTTGATTCAAAGGCAGTGCATTGTCATCTGCAAACCACATTTTTAATCCTTTACCTGTCATAACGTCTGTGGCGACTTCTTGCCAATCCGTTTCACGACCTAATTTTTGCGCATCTGTTTCGCTATTACCGTAAACAAGTGGGATATGTGCTTCGCCACTTGGGCCGTTTTTAATCGCTAGATCAACACGTCTCCAGACGGTTTCAACCAATGATGAAACTGGTTGAAAATTGATATATTCAATTTCTGAAAGTTGCGCTAAATAGTAATAGCCATCAGTTCCGAAGATTTCTATAAAGCCACCTAAGGTGTCATCCAAATCTCTTATCTCTTCATTAACTTGATCGTCTAATAACAAACTCACTTGAGGGCGTTGAGCTTCTAATCCTTGACTACACTGAGCCACTTCATTGGCAGTATCATTGCCTTTTTGGGCATCAGTTAACGCTAAACGTAACTTCATTAGCGCTTCAACGTGATCATCAGAGTCAGCGAACAGTTTAGGTACTGAGTTGCCTTGCATATAATCCTGTCTACTTTGCTCTGCACGAATTAATTGACGCAAGTTTGAAGCACCGATTAAGAAATCAGGATGTTTTTGCACAAGAAGATTAAGCTGCTTGTCAGCACGCTCAAGTTCACCGTTAATGCAAAGCAGTTCAATGAATGCACTTTTTAAATCAACATTCATTGGGTCTTCTCTTAACTGAGCTTCTACATATTTAATTGACTCTTGTAGCTGACCACTTTGCAGCATCTGTTGTATTTTTTTCATGTGATACCTATTAATTAATTCCTTGAGGTCAGCTCAGTCACTAACTTAATGCTAGAAACCATCTGATCTAATTGAAAATGGGGTTGTAATTGAATAATTGAGTAAAAATGCCCTGGTTTTCCGCGCATTTCCTTTACTTGTACTTGGGCATTTCTTAAGGGATATTTGCTTCGAACATCGTCAGAAGACACATCGGATGCAGTCGTGTAATTATGAAGCCATAGTTGTATATCTCGCTCACAAGCCTCTGCAGAGCTCAGTGAACCGATTTTTTCTCGACCTATCACTTTGATGTAATGTGCAAACCGAGATACGCAAAGCGTATATTGCAGCATGGTTGATAGTTTGGCATTGATGGTGTCTTCCAAACGTTCGTACTTTATGGGTTTCTGGGCTGATGCATTGCTGTAAAACACTAAATGTTCGCAGCCTGAAACGGGAGACAATGGAATAAAACCTTGGTCAGAAAATGACTTTTCAGCTCTATCACTGACAAGTAAATCCACTGACGGTTTCTTACGCTTGCGGTATAAGTCAGTTTCATACTGGCTAACAGCTAAGTCACACACTAGCCCTTTTTTACGACTACCAGGCTCTAAGCCTCGAATATGGCCAAACCAACCTGAATCACTAAATGAGCGGATTAATACGCCACCAAAGGCGTAAGCAGCATTTCCCCATAAGTGATCAGTCTTTGGGTGCTTTATTGATTCTTTAAACTTGAACCCTTCACTGCGCGTCCCGTCAATTAAATATGGCGATCGCATCAGTATGTGCGGCATGGTGAGTCCAATAAACCTCGAATCATCCATTTCACGAAGTGAGTTCCACTTTACGTATTCAGTTTGCTCGAATATTTTTTCAATATTCATGTGAGCCGACAAATCCGAGAAGTCATCAACACCAAATAATGTTGGGCATGCCGATGTAATGAAAGGAGCAAAAGCTGCTGCAGCGGTGCGTGATATGTCTTTTAAAACATCTATATCATTAGTCGCAACACCTGGCCTAGATTTATGGCTAAGCTGATAATCACCAATAAGCGTGCCAAAGGGTTCGCCTCCAGACATGTCATATTCATTGTTATAAATGAGTTTGAAAAATTCGCTTTGGTCAAATTCAATAGCCCGATTGATATCTTTAGATAACGTCTGCCAACAACAATCGAGAATTTTTACTTTAACTTTCTGATCTTTATCATGTAACTCTTGCTGCTCTACAAGATAAAACACGCCACGCCAACTCGCCTCTAATGACTGAAAAGCTTTGTTGTGGATAATGCTATTAATTTGTTGCTCGAGCTGCTTATCGATAAGATCTACCGCTTTTAATAAAAGAGGTAGCACTGAGTGCTTGTCAAACTGAGTTAAAGAATGACGCGAGTTTTCAAGCCACAATAATAACGATCGGGTTGAGTCTGATTCACGAAGGAATCGTTCAACAAGATGTTTATTTTTCAGCTTTTGTGGTGTTGATGACACAGGATGTTTAAAGCCTGCGTCATCATTGAAAATTTCACTTGTAACAAATGAAATGGTTTCTTGCGTCATCGTTTGTTTCTATCCTTGAAAACAAATGAGGGTCACTGTCAGTGATTATCCTACTTTAGGAATTTTCGCCACTAGACGTAGTGATGCAGTTAACTCTTCCATTTGCAACCAAGGACGTAACCAAGCTACAGCATTATAAGAGCCCGGTTGACCAGGGATTTCCTTCACTTCCACTTTTGCGTCAGCTAATGGATATTTGGCACGAATATCTTGTCCGCCACCTTCTGATGCATTGACAAAAGAAAGGATCCAACGGTTTAACCATGCTTCAACATCATCGGCTTCCATAAAGCTACCAATCTTGTCACGAGCCATTACTTTTAAGTAATGTGCAAAGCGAGACGTTGCCATTAAGTAAGGTAGTCGAGATGAAATTGCAGCATTAGCCGTTGCATCGTGACTAGAAAAGATTTGTGGTTTTTGACAGGTTTGTGCACCAAAAAATACGGCATAATCAGTATGCTTGTAATGACATAATGGTAAGAAACCAAGTTTACTTAACTCTGCTTCTCGACGGTCTGTAATACCGATTTCAGTTGGGCACATTAAGTCTGGGTCACCATCATCACTGGTAAAGACATGAGCAGGTAGGCCTTCAACTTTACCCCCACCTTCTGCTCCACGAATCGCAGTACAGAAACCATACTGGCTAAATGCTTGACCCATATTGGTTGCCATAACATATGCTGCGTTCATCCAGCAATAATCATCATGAGCTGCAACTTTAGAACGGCCACTTGCCGCATCCATTTCAAACTCTTCGTAGCAGAACTCTTCTACTGGTTTAGTTGCACTACCGTAAGGTAAACGCGCAAGTACTCGTGGCATAGTCAAGGTCACAAAGCGTGAATCATCACTGTCACGGAATGAACGCCACTGTGTGTACTCTAATGATTCGAATACTTTTTCAAGATCACGTGGTTTACTTAATTCTGTCCAGTCATCAAATCCAAATAACGATGAACCAGAAGCAGAAATAAATGGGCAGAAGCCAGCAGCAGCCACATTAGACATTAAAGATAAGGTTTCAATATCTGATGGATGATTAGTAAATTCATAATCGCCGACTAAACAACCATAAGGTTCGCCACCTGGTGTTCCGAACTCAGACTCATATATTTTCTTGAACATTTGGCTTTGATCAAACTCAACAGCCTTACTTAAATCCTTATGAAGCTCTTTTTTAGATAAGCTCATTACACGGATTTTTAATGTCGCGTTGGTTTCAGAGTTCTTGACTGTGTGATGAAGACCACGCCAGCTTCCTTCTAATTTTTGCAGCTCATCATTATGCATAATCGCTGCAAGCTGTTTGGAAATAACTTCATCCAAACTATCAATCGCTTTGTTAAACGTCACAGTTAAGTTTTTATCCCACTGAACTGTCCCTTTCAACGCTTCTTCAGTCAAAGAGCGAATAAGCTCTTCAGCACGTGTTGAATCAGTTTGTTTCGTAGCATCTATCGCTTGGTCAAGAATCGACACACTCAGTGTTTCTTCGTTTACAGGCTCTAATGTAGCGGCATCCGTGCTCATCATTCAGCTCCTTTAAGATTTAGTTCACCGGCTAGTTTGTCTAAGCTAGTGGTATTGTTTAATACGTCTTCTAAAATATTCTCAAGATTCTCTGAGCGGTCTACTTTAGTCATCAGATCACGCAATTTGTTACGTGTTTCCATTAACTTTTTCAAAGGCTCAACTTGATTGACGATCGCTGCAGGTTCAAAGTCTTCCATGCTCTTGAACTCTAAATCGACATTCATTTCAGAATCATCATCAGCTAACGTATTTTTCACAGAGATATTTAACTTTGGGCTCATGCGCTTTAGCACGTCATTAAAGTTATCACGGTCGATTTGTACAAAACGACGGTCTTTTAATGGTTTTAAATCTTCAGTGTTATGACCAGTAAAGTCACCTGTAATACCAATCACAAAAGGCAGCTCTTTTTTTACAACTGTACCTTCTGTTTCTACATCATAGGTAATATGGACGCGGGGTTTTCTCACTCGCTTTAATCTATCATGTACACTCATTTGAACTCCTTTCAATAAAATTGTGAGTAATCGATTACAGATTATTCTTCAGTTTTTATTCCAGATAATTTAAAGAAGCCATTCCTCGCTTCTCCATCTTGGATTAATTCTTGTAACAACTCAGGTAAACTCAGATCACTCCACCTAATGACTTGCTCTATGGCATAGGACATCGGTGAATGTGGCTCAGTATTCTTAAAAAATTCTGCGATTTTCTCCAAATTCTCAATAGCTTGAGCGCGAGAATTTAGCTGTTGCTCAATGCCAGTCGAGCCGCTTTGTGCCGTTACTTCGTCATCAGTTTCTGCTTCAACTTCCGTAGATATTGAAGACGTTTGGCTCTTAGCTAAAATAGGTTCGGTTATCGTATGAATTTGAAGCGCACAGGCTTCTAATGCTTTTCGAATATAGCTCGTCGGTTGTGGTAAACCTCCCATCGCAGTATCCATGACTTCCGACAACCTTGAGAATGCAGCGATTGCAGCATTGACATCAGCATCAAGTTCAATAAAAAAGCTATCTGATGTTTCCTTAATACTTAACTCAACTTCTTCAAGTGATATAGCACCCGCATCGAAACGTTTTTCTTGTTTGTCGCTATCTAACCTATCGACCTCTAATGCTTGCTCATATTGCCAAGTTGAGTAAGCGAACGCCCCTTCTGTGATGGGAATAGTTTTGATTGGCTGAATTAATGAACCTTCGCTTTCAACACCGTTTAAACCAATTAATGGCGCAATTCGTTCTTCAAGATCGTCTGGGTCAGGTATTGGATATAAGTTTTCCCAATAGCGCTCAATTAATTCAGCGGCCAAGGTAAAACCAAAACTTAATCCCTTAAAGCCATGTAAACGGCATGCAGCTTCAATAAACCAAGCGATGTACTCGAGATCTTTGGCTTTATCTCTAGTGATATCTGGCACTTGTTCAAAGATTGGGCGCCACTCAATAGCGACAGAAAGTACATCTTCTTCGTCTATTAACGCTTTTCGTTCATTAGCCCGTGCTGTGCTTCTTACATCTTTAAGTAAGTAATAGGTAGATGTTGGACTGATATCAGAACGTGGATCTTCACCCGTTACAGCATCACCTGTAATAGGTTCAATTAATTCTTCAATCGATAGATTATTTAATTGGCTCAAATTTATTCAATCCTTGAATATATTATTATCAATATTCGATAACAAAATGTGCTTCTACACAAAACTAATAAAACACTAATACTTAATAGTGTATATTTAAAATTAATACTAAAAATAATACTTTTTGATGTTATATATCAGATCACATATTAGTTAATACTTTATAATGTAAAAAACATCTAATACGCAATAATCATTAAGTATAGATTTATTTTAAATAACATACTTATTAACTATTAATATAATAATTACCATGTGACATTTACACTTTTGTTAATTCATCAACTAGAAAACGTCCGATTTATTTTTTAAATAAATACAGGAATTGTTTTATCAAAGTCATCATTTGACTCACTTATGTCTTTTGAAGATAAACCCGACGTAACTTGAGTGTTTTTTACTAAAATACAAGTGACATTATCACGCGCATTTCGAACTAATGATGCATGTAATAAGGCCAATCCAGAATCAATAATATTACCAGAGTTAATTGTGGCTTCGATTTCAGTGTCACTAAGTTCTTTATTTAGGCCATCACTACAAAGTAAAAACGTATCACCTTCAACCACTTTACCCGTCCGATAATCAATATCTAATTGACTATCGACTCCCACAGCACGCGTGATTACATTTGCTAATGGATGTGACTCAGCATCTTCAGCGGCCAACAAACCTTCATCAACCATGTCATTCACTTGACTGTGATCTTTGGTAATCATTGTCATTTTCTGTTGTCTTAACAGATAAATCCTACTGTCGCCGACCCAAAGCAGGTGATAGTCGCCTTGAAATAACCACAACACTACAACTGTACTACCGGCGACTTTACCTTCAAAATCAGTTTGGCTCATTTGCTGAAGCTGGGTATTACTGTTTTGTAATGCGAGCTTTAAAATATCAACACTAATTAACTCTGGAGATAATCCATCAACAGCCTGTTGAATATTGTCGATGACTAATTGGCTCGCCACATCACCAGCAGCATGACCTCCCATCCCATCAGCAACAACCCATATACCGATATGCGGAAGTTCTAACATAGCGTCTTCATTAATTTCTCGTACTGTGCCTCTGTGGGTTAAAGCTTGACTTAAGTGCACGTATTTTGCTCCTTCACTAAGGCGGCTGTATTCCAACCTCTTTGTATCCATTGCCCGCTTAACATAGAGACAAACTGGCTAATTTGAGGCAGCCCTTCTGTGATAATCATGCATGCTTCAACCTCTGATGAACCCTCTGTCCACCAAATACTGTATCGTTCAAACTGTTTACGGTATTGCTGATCAAGTAGTGACAATATATGAGGAGCATTACTTCCCTGAATAACCCAAGCTTTTTTTGTAATGTCACTAGATTCACTTTGAGATGAACACAGAGCAGTAACAGGAATCGTGTACTGTTGCCCAGAGACATCATTCAACCAAGTCTCAAGATTGATATCATCTTCAAGTACCTGCAAAATCTGTGCTTCAAACTGTGTCGACCATTCGTTTTCATGCCAACCACATACCGCAGCTTGCTGATGAAAGCCTGCTAAAGTAAAAGGATAATGACGCCCAACATTATCCACGCTCGGAATAAGTGTCCCCACTACTGCTTGCTCGCAGCATACTCCAGCAGACAAAGAAAAATGCCAAACAGGGCTTGTGAGATAATAATCCAGCCATTCATTGCCGCTTTGCTCTTTACTCACCGCAATGACTGCTTGTAACCACTCATTCCAGTTTTTAAAAAAGTCTATATCTAGATTTTCTTGTAAAAAGTCACCCTTTGAGGGGACTTTACCGCAATAACCTAATCGCATTAAAGATTCGACGGACATGAGAAAGTCTCCATATTAGCCATCCAAAATGGATTGTTTACGCTGTTAGCAATCAGTTTCAATTCAGCGTTATATCCACTGAGGTTGATCATTAACTTGCCGTCTTTCTTTGTTTGCGGACGTTTTTTACTCAACTCATCGAGTAAGCGGAAGAATGACCATTCGCCTTCGTACTTCTTATTGATTGAACGGCCACCATTAGGCGGTGAAAACGCAATGCGAGTTTCATTATTGGCGCCTCGACCTGGCCAGAAAAATAACTCTTTACGTGTTGGTCCATGGCGGTATTTAAGTTGTTGTTCATCCAATTCTAATAAGAATAGGCTGACACTACTGTCCAGTAGTTGTGGCTCAAGAGAGAAGTTAATTTTAGGGAATTTAGTTCCCGGTTCAAAGAATGCCTCTTTAATGATTTCAGCTCGTTGGTACATTTCTAACACGTCATAGCTAATACCAATGTTACGTTTAAAGCGCCATGGCTTTTTACTGGTATCAACATGCGCTGCCAGATATTGGTCCCAAAACTGATCTAAGGTGCCGCCATAGCCAAAGAACTTGCTAAAGTCTTTTAGTCTCACATCTTCTTTTGCACGACGATTGAACGGGTAACGACCTGATATCGCACGATTAAACTCAGCTAAGACCTCTGAGCGCCAAATGCCATTAAATCGCTGACTTTGGTTAGTTTTAGCAAATGATCTAGTTTGATAAGCAACATCATTTAACCAATTTTTGACTGGGTATGGTAAATCCATCAATTGCTCTGATAATGTCATTCCCATCTGAGCAAAGTTTTCTTCTACAGCCTGGTTCACAACTCTGCCATCCGATTGAAGGAGTAACTTGCTGTAATTTCGATTCAATGCGCGCAAAGTAGTTTGAATTTGATCGACTTCTACTAAGTTAATTTTAATCAACTCACTAAAGGCAACTTCCACTTCTTTACCAGGCAAGTCGACATTTAACTCAATTGCGGTATCAGGTAGCAACCGATTTAACTGCGCTTTTTTAGAACGAAAGGCAACATCAGTGACATTGGCAGCCACTTCAGATGCAGCCTTTAAATTATTAGACTCCATAGGAAGTTTGGTTAGCTGCACATTTTTTTGCGCCGCGGCAATGATGGTTTTTATGGGTTGATCAGGACTTGATAACGCCGCTGTCACACGCTCAGCTTCTTCAAGACTTGAGTATGGTTTTACAGAGATATCACTTAAAAAGTCTTCCCAATAAAATATATAGTCACGAATATACTTACGCTCTAATTCAGCGGTTAGACGTTTTTTAGCTTGCTCATCTAAATTAGCTAAGTCATCTCCATATACCCAGCTGTCAGCAGTCAGGTTTTTAATAATTTTGGTTTTTTCAATATTGAAAATTCCGTGGAACCCATTAAAAGTATACAAGCCTGGAATACCGTCATTAAACGGTCTACCACTCATAAATGTTAAGCCATCAAGACTGTCTAAACTAAGAATATCCACTAGTTTAAAATCAGGAATACTGCTTTGAGAGAAGTCGCTTTTTAATCTCTGATAAGCTCGCTCCACCAGCGGCAACATGGTTAAATTAGCTCGAGCACCATCAACAACCATGTCATCGTATTGATTTCCACGGATCCCTAACGTTAAAAGTGTCTCAATATGTTGATTTAACTGCTCACGGATTTCGGCATTAACATTCCCAGTAATGTTGCGATCAATATAAGCAGAGAACCAAATTTTGATGTTGCTTTCATCAAAATGCTCCGGCAGATACAACATGAGATATGTTTTTAAGGTTTCATATAAATAATTAAGGTGCTGACCGTTAGCATCCATTTCTTCGCTTAACACATCTAACATAAACGGCAATAAATGTGCTTCTAATGCTCGCTCATATGCCGCTGAAGCAGGTTGCTTTAACTTATCCCCTTGGTACAAACCAAACGTTTGTGCATCCTCAGGTTTTTCTGAGCCAAACCCCACTGGTAAATCACGAATCAGTGTCAAACCTTTAGTTAAGGTGATGACATCAGTATTGGCATTCAGACCACCATGAGTAATATCCTCATACTGAGCAAGTTCAGTAAAAGTATTATCGATAAGCTCATGGTTCCAATCATAACTTTGCCACCAAATGTAACTCGTAAATAAAGTGACCACTGCGGCAACACCCACCGAAACCTTACGCAGCATTCTGTTTTGGTTAGTATGTTTGCGGTTTGTAGAGGCTAGGTTCTTCTCAGGAAAAATGACATCTTCCAAAAGTCGTTTAATAAAGTAACTACGCTGCTTATTACTATTATTGCTTTTAGTTTTACTTTTAATACCGCTGGATAAGTGCGTTGAAAGATGGTCAATCGGCGTGCCTTCTTGGGTCGCACTGGTTAAGTATACGCCACGTAAAAGAGGGGCTTCTTCGTAAGCATTCGGAGCAAATATTTCCTTTAAGAAATCATCTGCCGAACTTTGAAGTAACCGTAGTTGTTTTGGGAACTCATAAATTACTGCTCGGCGCTCAAGATCACGCTCATTTTTAAGGCGACTATTTAAGCGAGCATTTAAGTTCAATAACAAATGATGAAACTCTTTATTGAAAGTACTCACGATGTCAGTTTCATCATCTTCGGTATTTAACGGAAAAGTCACACCCCAAATTTGTTCGCAATCTTCTTTGGTTAAATCATCAAAAAACTCGTTAAATCCTGCAACTAAGTCAGATTTAGATAACAACACATAAACAGGAAATGTCATGCCTAACTGGTTTTGTAATTCCTGCAAACGCTGCTTAATCGCTCTTGCGTGTAGGTTGCGTTCAGTTTTAGTTTGATTAAGTAACTCCGACATTCCCATGCTAATAATGACGCCATTGATTGGCCTTACTGGTCGGTATTTCTTCAATAACCCCAAAAAGCCCTGCCATGCACGTGAGTCTTGTTTAACATGACTATCTTGGGTGGTATAACGTCCTGCTGTATCAATAAGTACCGCTTTGTTAGTAAACCACCAATCACAATGACGTGTGCCGCCAACACCTTCAATCATGTCGACACCCATTTTATCTTTTAACGGGTATTCCAATCCTGAATGCTGAATTGCAGTCGTTTTACCACTTCCAGGTGGGCCAATCATGATGTACCAAGGAAGCTCATAAATACTTTTGTTTTTGGTTAATTTAGTTTGCTTTAAAATATCTAACGCTTGGGTCATTTTGTTTTGCAGCAGCGTTATCTCACTTTTTACTAGCTCGTCTCCGTTAACCGCAGCGCCTTCTTCACCATTAATCAAGCTGTCAGCCATTTCTTCACTTTGTTTTTTACTTTTAATTTGTCGTGAAAAATGAACGCCACCCCAGACCATGACAATGACCAATAGTACAATGATACGAACTGCTGCAGACGCTAATGGCTCATAACCTGCTATAGCGACTAATGGGCCACCAAACCAAATAAGTAGTGCTAAACACACAAAGCCTAAAATGGTAATAACCCATTTAGATTTAAGTGTTTCGACAATTCCCTTGCCGACTGATTTTAAAGACATTTATACAATTCCTTTTGTCACTCTAAAACAATAAGTCAATTTCAATTCGACGATTTAAAGCACGATTAAGTTCGCTATCATTAGCAAAACGAGGCTCAGACTCTCCCCTTCCTTCAGGCCATAACCGACCACTCAATGACGCGTTATGTGCCAACACATTGCCAATCGATGTTGCTCTAGCAAGTGAGAGATGCCAATTTGATGGGTATTTTGACGTAAAAATAGGTTCGTCATCAGTATGGCCAGTGATCAAGATTTTCCCTTTGGTTCCTTCAAGTGTCCTAGCGATCTTAGCTAAAATCGCTTCAAAATCTGATCTTGGCTGAGTGTTACCCGATGCGAATAATTCACCAGCACCGATTCTGATCCGAACTCTGTCACTTAATTGCTCTACTTCAAGTAGTTGCATACTAATTTCTGTCTGCAATAACTGTTGTAGTAAAAGGGCTTCTTCACGGCTTAATTGTTGCTGTGCAGCAACGGTTTTTTCCCATGGTACGATAGATGTTAATTGCTTATATGCCTGTGACGAATAGCTATTAATACTGTAGTTAAATCCCATGTAGACGAATAAAATAATCACCCCAAACAACGCACCAATCACCCATAAAGGGAAAGGCTGTTGAAATGATAAATTTGGCACAATATTATTTCGCCAGTCAGGTGATAACTCCCGATGGAAATCGCCTTTACATGATTGGATAGCAAGGTAAGTTCGCTCTCTTAATGCTTCCAGTTTCTGGTCGCCTTGAGGCTCAATACGCATTTTCCCGACAAAACCAAGCGTTAAACATAAATACATCAATTCAAGTAAATTACATTTCTCAGCTGGTTGTAATAAAGACGCATCAAGTAGCGTATAAAAATATTCACCACCGAGTGTTTCATTATGAAAAGTCGACAGTAAACTCTCAGAAGCCCAGTAACTTTGGCCGCCCCATGCTGTATTCAAAACCACTTCATCAATAAAACAGCATAAGCAATAGCGCGCTGACTTTATGTCTTCGGCAGCAATATCAGCATTACGAAGTTGTTGTTCATAATGTTTAATCAACTCAACACAATGCACACGTAAGGTATTCACATCATCATGCTGAGTACTCGTGCGTAATTGAGTACAAATAGATAGTAATGTGCCTGCATAATCAACAATCGGATTTTGTGCCAAGCTTAATACAGCACTTTGCGCTCTGTTATCAACGCTTTGTTCTTGTATTAATGTTTTCTGGTTATCATCATTAACTTTAGGTTTTTGGATTGCCATCCCCGCGCCTTTCCCTGGACGTGGTTTAACAATGGTTTTATCGTTCACAAAAATTATCCTTAATATTGTGGTTGTTAAACGCTTACAGCCCAAAGCTCAAGTTGTAAATCCGGATAAGCGCCAGAAATATGCATCGCAACCCCACCACTGGATTTAAGTTTGATCCAATGGCTGTTGTTCTTATCTAATTGGAAATAATGGTAGCCAGCATGATATGGCACTTGTCGCGGGGCAACAGGTAGGTTCGTGATTCCGATACCGGCCAGTTGGTTATTTACCAGTTCTCGAATCGTTTCTACCGAGCCAATTTTAATTTGTGACGGCAAACGCTGACGTAAATCATCATTTGGTACATTAGCTTTCACCGCTAAGATGAACTCTGCGCTATCAAGTAAACTCTTATCGGCAATGGTTGAGAAGTACACGCCAAATTTGGTTTTTTCGAGTACCAATTCTGTTGCTGTTTGCTCAAGGACAGTGCTTAAGCCGTGGTTAACAATGACCATGATATTACCGAATACATAGGTCAAATTATCATGCTGATAAGTAGGCAATTTCGGTGGTCTTTTATCTTGGCTACTAAACGTCGAAAGCTCACCTGCAAAACTCACTAGAGTTCTAAATAATACTTCAGGATGGATATGATTGATGACGCTATAATGCTCAAATAAAGGTTGGTATTTATTCAATAGTTGTAGCATTAAAAAGTCAGCAATTGAGCTTGAAGATCCTTGAGCTTGACTCAATCTGCCAGCAATTGCTTCTGCACGTTGGTTAATCATTCCCGTCACTTCCGAAGTGACATTAAGCAAGGCTTTAATATGCTCTATGCCGGTACAAGCTGGAATAAACTTTTTATCAAG
Organism: Shewanella sp. P1-14-1; assembly: GCF_001401775.1. NCBI lineage: Bacteria > Pseudomonadati > Pseudomonadota > Gammaproteobacteria > Alteromonadales > Shewanellaceae > Shewanella > Shewanella sp. P1-14-1. The sequence goes on from NZ_LKTL01000004.1 coordinate 236,104, forward strand.
CCTAATTGCCCCTTCTTCAGAAACATCAATAACTCGAGCGATGGCAATAGATACATAGCCTGAACGGTCTTCACTTTGCAGCTTTAAGCGGCAATCAAATTTAGCGACTTGCAACACTTCCATTGCATCAGAACCCACACTGGTATCAACAATATTATGATCTTCGTACAAGTAGCGAGTTATTTGATTTTGTTCAGATGACGAAATATTAAGGCCGTTACTTTTCGCTACAGGAAGCACTAAATAAATCAGTTGATCGATTGTACCTGCTGGTATCGATAACGCATTAGGAAGCGGACTTTGCTCAGGCATTAACACTAAGGTTTGATCTTGAAATACACACTCAATCCTATCTAAACCAAACTGACCTAGTGGCAACAAGCTATAATTAATTTCGTATTGGGTCACTCCCCATGCAAATGGGTTAGCTTTATTCGCTATTTGAGTTTGCTGATACTGTAAAAAACGTTCTTGTTGTTGCATATGTTGAGGGCGTAAAAACATCCCTTCAGTCCATGCTATTGGGCTAAAATCGCTCATAACTTCCTTATTATTTCCAATACTTGTTATCGTTGTTGAAATATCCGTTATTTCAATTTAAATAAAATCTTTACTGCTCAGAGTTATAAACTGCTATTTTTTCTATATTGACTGTGACACTGTCATATCCAGTAGGGTCAACCTCAACAACTGAGCGCCAGCGAGAAGCATCGATATCGCGATAAGCCACAATCACCCCTACGTATCGTGTGTTTTGACCTAAGCTCATTGGATACTCGTGAATTTCAGAAGGTTGCAATTCAAGCTCATCTTTTCGAATTAAGTCAGGTCCTAATACCGATTCAGCAGACTCGTAAAGAGTGAAAAAATCCTGATTATCAAAGATGGTACGGGAAGAAAGTTCGAATATTTTTACTACCACAGGCGACGGACGCTTATTGATATCAGGGTTAATATCTGCACTCGCACTAAACGTGATATCGGTATAAGCAGGTACCACGGCATTAATGGTTTTACAGCCCGTATTTATCAACAATACTGAGGCTAATAAAGCTTGATACAATCCTAATTTTAGTTTCATCGCTTAATCCCTTAAAATTATAATGATTTGATTTTATTGTCGTAAGCTTCTACAAAATCATCAGATAATGCTGCGGTGTTTGTGTTAGCAAACTCAGCCTGTAAATCTTCATGTAAACTTTTGTAGACTTTCCATTGTTTAAATTGCTTTTGTCCTGGCACTAACATTTCAGCAAATGATTGGCTTTGACTTTTTTGCTCAACAAGATCGGGATCGAGCTGATTTAACAAGCCTCTTAAAGCACCAAATGTTCCAGCAGTAAGTGCAATGTCATGTTTACGCCCATCGTTAAATGCTTCAATAATGGCCTGTTGAGATGACAGAAAACTCGCACTTTTACGCAAATACAAATTTTGAAAAACATCATCAAGACTCGCTGAAAACTTGAGCGGATTATTTTCTCTTTGCTGAAATGTCGTTTGGTTAATTCTGAATTCTGTTTTCAACTTCGAGCGTTGACGCAAAGAGTCCATTAAGCCAGTGAGCATGAGTTGCATGCTTTGACCAAGCTCGAACATTAATTCTTCAGTGAGTACTTTGCTGTACTCTTGCTCATCAATACCAAAACCTTTAAAAAAAGCTTGGCTTAATGATGAAGCAGCTTGTACCTGATTGCTCACTTGTGGTTTAGGTTCTGCTCGAGTTGCTTGTTGAGCTGTTGATTGCGCCGCATGTGGGTTAGTCACTTGCTGCTGACTTGCCATATTTGCTAATTGTTGAGGCGGCATAGATTGCGGCTGTTGGTGAGCGGGTTGCGGCGCAGCTTGATTCGTAACAGGTTGACTAACTTGTGGCTCTGCCACTGGCGCAGACTCATTAAAGAAATCTTGGCCCCACTCTTCTGGAATTGCCATCCCAGGAGGCTGAAAATGATCTTGTAAGTCACCGTTGACATCAGGTAGCGGTTGAGACTGACTCGGCGCTTGATTCAACAAACTTTGCGCGTCAAAACCAGCAATTTGTTGTTCAAATTCGTTTTCAAACGGATTACTGTCAAGCACTTGGTTAGCCTGAAACGGATCCGCACTAACACTTGCAGCTGATTGAGTGCTAGAAGCAGCCCCAGTACTAATACCATTTGCCATCTTTGCTGACACTTCATAATCACCTAAGGTGAGTAGATCATCATGCTCAATCTTATGAGGCTTTTTAGATCCTAACGCTTCAACTGAACGGTTTATATATAAGCCATTCGTTGATAAATCTTCAATATAAAAGCCGTCAGAACGTTTCGTAATACGAGCGTGTGTACCCGACACCACCTTTTCAGGATCAGGTAAATGCCAATCATTAGTATCAGCTCGACCTATTGTAAGCGAACTGATTACGTCCTTAGATGTGACTTGCTCAGGTGATAACCGATGAAAGCTCACTATCTCTAGCGTTAATTCCATTTTAAATACATTCCTTTAAACAACTTATGCGCAAACAGTGACTCAACACATTTAAAAGCGTAATGCATATCAATCATTAAATTGATATGCAGTTAAATAAAGTGATTTCATCACCTTACTGGTTATTAGCCCACTCTTTGCAATGCGCTTTACAGCCTCTCAACACCGTTTAGACGTTCATACATCTCATTACCACGAGCAAATAATTCACGGGCAGTTTTTAAATATTGTTTCTCTAAATAAATATTGGCTTGTCTTAGGTAAGAACCCGCTAAACGTTTATCCAAAGTCAATAAGGGTTCAAAATCTTCCGGTACACTCTCAGCTAGCACTCTGACTTCATCGTCAAATGCTCGCAGATCTTTTGGGTTATCAATTGCATCTAATCTGACAGTCAGCTCTTCAAAGGTGTTTCTGTAATAGACCTCTGCATCTTGGTAAGGATATTGCGCATTTTTACCGCTTTCGACAGCATGGTTGTATGCAGTGAGCTGTTCAACCGCCACCTTCATTTCAGCGCCATAAGTCAGTAAAGGCTGTGCTTCAGCTTGCTGTGAAAAAATAACCTCACCCGTTGTGATTAGTGCCTTTATTTGAGTGACATCGTGGGTTTTAAGCGCTACATCAAAAGCTGTTGCATAAAGTGTAAAATCTTCTTCTGATGGCACATAAGTGAACTTAGGCTCGATAAAGGCTAAGTCTTCAACAATCGCTTTTATATTATTTCCGCCTGTTTCATCGTATCTTGACTGACTTAACAGTAAAGCTAATCGCTCAGATAACGCATCTATCACCGACTGCTTGCTACGTTCTGCTTGGTTTTTCATTTTTAATAAGCGTATTGAGTCAGGGTAATAGCGCTCAGTGGCTTCAATGATTAATGAAATTCGGCCATAGTCTTGATATAAACCGTTACTGCTTTTCGGAACTGAAGCAATTCGTTTTTCAACAATATCTAATACTTCAGTTTGGTGTTTTCTTAATAATCCATTACGAATTAGCACTTTATCTTCAGGTATTTCAGCTAGACGCTCTAATAATGCGGAAGCTGGAATGTATTCATATGACTGAGTTTCATTTTGCACTTGATCAGTCATTGATACTTTTTGCTCTAAATTCGCAAGTTGCAGCTGATGATGTTGTTGGACTTGTACTCCCACAACAATCAGTGCCACTGCCGCAGCAATAGCAGTAGGTAGCGGCCAGGCTTTACTCTCAAACTTTTCAATAATCGTCGCGATAGAGTCAGCTCTTTGCGCCTTCTTAATAGCAAGACCTTTTTTGAGTGTAGGCCATAAACGTAAGCTAATATGACTTGGTTTACTCAACGATGCTTTGGCCAAATCGACTTCATTTGCCGCAACTCGTTTGTAAGGGTGTTTACTGGTTAACAGTTCATAGGTAATACAAGAAAAGGCATAAATATCATCGGCAGCACAAGCTTCTTCACCAATCAGCTGCTCATAGCTGGCATAGGCTGGTGTGTAACCTGTCAGTGGCGAGTCTTGATCAACTTGCTCTAATGCATAATGGTCTTTTTCATGTTGGAATGATTTAGCTACGCCAAAATCAAATACCTTGATATTGCCTTGACGGGTTAAGAAAATATTCGATGGTTTCAGATCGGTATGCACAATTCCTTGTTTATGGGCATAAGTTAATGCCGAACCAATCTGCTCAATAATCTTCATTGAACCTTTAAAGTTGAGTCCAAGCGGCTTAGAACGTTTAATCACTTGATCTAAAGATTCACCATCTAGCCATTCCATGACCATAAAATGGTAACCATCGTCAGTATCAACGTCGTATACACGAATAATATTGGGATGCGAGAGCTGTTGTGTTTGCACAGACTCTTTAATTAACACCTGTTGCGCTTCTGGAATGTCAGTAAATTGTGATAACAGTACTTTAATAGCGACAAACGGTTCTGCGACGTTTAATGATTCTAAATATAGATCTTTTGCACGGTAGATATCACTCATACCGCCATGACCAATTTTCGATTCTATTAAGTAACGCTTTTTAAAACATTTACCGATTAAATTCGTATTATTTTTGCTATTTGAACCGTTATTAATGCCAGCGACCAAAGTCTTGTCATCAACCATATGTTCGGGGGTTTGACTCTTATCCATAAGTACAGGTAAATCCCTTTATATTATCCTTAAGTATGTAAACTAATGCACTACTCTATTTAATTTACCCCAATATGTTGCAGCATCAATTTAAAAAAAACAATATTAAAAACCATTTATCATTGTAAATATAAAAATAGAGCAAATATCTCACACCCTTTAGTATGTATTTAATTAAAATATAATTAATTAGGATATAAATTTAATTAAACTTATAAAACATTCATTAAAAAACCACCTATTTCTATTGACCAAGCATTCCATAATGGGTAATTTACGAATACTTTTTTAACGGACTAAATAATAGAAGTAGATATGGCATATTCTAAATTATCAGTACCTCTTTTGATCTTACTTGCAGCATCTGGATGTAAATCAACCCCAGAAGTTCAACCTGAACCACCTAAAGTCGTTTCGCTTTCTCCTGCGTGCATGGAATACGCTTTAGAAAATGATAATGAAGAGCTTGTTGGTTTTAGACCGGTTTACTTTGAAGTCAACAGTGCAAAACCTTACAGTAGCTTAGACAGTAATATGTCTTGTATTGTCACTTACCTATCTAGAAACCCTGATAAGTCTGTTGATATTCAAGGATATACCGACGATAAAGGTACAATTGAATACAACAAGGCGTTAGCTAAAAAACGCGCTGATGGCTTAGTTGAACACTTAGTACTGTTAGGCGCCTCACCAAAGCAGCTTCAGTCTAGTGCACACATTATCGAAGACAAAGGCGTTAAACTGACGACTTCAGAGCGCTCAAAAATACGTCGTGTTAATTTTGCTATTACAGACAAATCTTTATAGTAGCGATGGAAATAGTTCTATTATTTGTCGAACTAACACCTATCTTACTAGCATGAGCATCACGATATAAATACAGGTATACCGAGTTTCGGCTTACCTGTATTTATATAATACTTAGTGATAACAATTTAATAAGTAGACTTTAAAAATCATACTTTAAGGTTTCATTTTATGTCACTTTTAATTTAGGTTAGTTTTAATTAAAGTGACTTTTCAGTTTAAGTTACCTTCCACTTTAGATTAAGTTAAAATTTACTTATTAAAAACCAGCTTGCATTAATACATTACAAAAAACCATTAATTAATCAGTCCTAATAACACAGGCTGACTTGTATCATTGATAACTTAGAAAGATAAGCTTGCGTTGGTCGCAAGTATATTTAAAAATCACAGACAGATGTTAAGTTTCAAGCCTCAGGCCTCAAAGCTCAAACCTCAGCAAGCACCCTGTTTTTATTTTGCCTATAAACAATATAATGCGCGATATCTTCAATAGAGTGAATGTCTCCAATATTTATTTTTTCACAAAAGTCTCTGGCTTCACCGCTGAAGTAAAGTGACTTTGCCAACTCATAAACTTGCACAACTTTGCTAGCAACCGCCTCCATTGGATCAATAAAATCAATTGATGAAAAGTGGTTCTCTAAAATAGAGCGAACTAAAGGTAACTCAGTACAGCCCAAAATAACGGTATCAACACCTTGAACTTCTAACGTTTCAATCGCCTTAATCAATAATTTTGCATTACTTGCAAATTCACCAGATTTAATACCAAACGGTTCTCTTATATCCTGACCACATGAGGATTTCTCACCAGTTTTGGCACCATATATTGCGCTATGTACATAACGTTCTTGAATTTCTAATGACGGCTTAATAAACGGTAAATTTGCCATTGTTAGATAATCATCGTAGATACCCGAATTGTAAGTACCATTGGTACAAAGTATGCCAACGATTGCTGCAGGGTTATCGCTATGAATTTGCTCTGTGGTTGCTTTCAACATGTCGAGTAAATAAACATCTGTTTGTTCTTGTAGCCTTTTCCTAAAATAATGCGCTGTATTGCATGTCATCACTGCAAAATTGACTTTATTTTTTTCAAGAAATCTTACTGATTCAAGCATCTCAGGAACGGGATCTTCTCCTCCCTCATTGATAGCTTCAGAGCGATCAGGTATATCTGGATTCTTAATGACAACCATTCCCATATGGTCTTGATCCTTCATCGCACCATGCGCGACTTCTTCCTTAAAAACAATATCCTGAAATAGAATGTCAGCTTCCGGCCCCATATTGCCTACAACACCAAATAATAACTCTTTCATATCTAACTGGCCTTTCGCCCTCTGTAAATTTAGGCTTATGGTAAAAGGCAGGTGCAATAGACGTTAATCTCAATTGAAGGATCTAACCCTCTATTATAATGGCGTAGATGTTGTTAAATAAGCGTAATGGGTTAATCAACACGCTTAATATAGTGATCAAACTGGTTGAGTTGTCGGTATCCTTCCCTCTCGTATAATGCTTTAGCCGCGCCATTACTCAACTCTGTCGATAATTTAATACTGTCCGCATGAGTAAATTTAGCGAAAACGTCAACCTGATGCAGTAAAGCTGTAGCTACACCATGTTGTCTAAAAGCGTGTTCTACATATAAATCGTTTAAAATCCATGTTCTTTTCATCGCAACTGATGAAAATGACGGATACAACTGAGCAAAGCCAACCAACGTATTTTGCTCATTCATCGCAATAAAAATGATTGAATCAGCTTCAACTAACCTTTCCTTAATAAATTTTTGGCTTAAATCCAAGTTTTCTTCCTGGCCATAAAACTGTCTATAGGCATCAAAAAGCGGTGAGATTTGTAAAAGGTTATCGATTGTTGCTTGTATGATCTTAACCATTTTCCTATTCCTTGACTGAGCCATCGGCTTTTTCGTTGAGTGTCAGAAGTGCTCACTGCCACTATTAACCATTAACACCAAAAAATAAACATTTTCACCACATCTTAATATTCACCTTTGCTAGCTTAAAGTGTAAAAAACACTTAAACCTCTGTTTAAAAACAAATTAACCATCTTGGCACAACTTCTGCTTATTCAAGATCAAATAAGTATTAGCAACAAACCGATTACAGAATAAATTAGCAGGTACCCCATGGATAGGTTAATCAGCATGAAAAAAATGACAATCTCACTACTTTGCTTTGCAACATTAACGTTAACAGCTTGCGGTGGAGAATCTGAAATAGAAAAAGAGGAAGAGAAGTACGCCATTCCTGTTGAAGTATCACCAGTTACTCAAGGAGATGTATCTTCGTTTTATAGCACAACTGCAACATTAGAAGCACCAGAAGAAGCTCATGTCGTCACCCGCATTGCAGGTCTCATTGAAACAATTGAAGTCGAGGAAGGCGATAGAGTAACCAAAGGTCAGGCTTTAGCCACCATTGACGCAAAACGTCAGCACTACGATTACAAACGCTCTCAAGCTGAAGTTCAAATCATTGAGCAAGAGTTAAATCGACTAAAGCAGATGAAGAATAAAGAATTTGTCAGTCAGGATGTCATGGCGAAGTTAGAATTCAATTTACAAGCCGCTATTGCACAGCGTGATCTAGCTAAACTGCATGTTATTGAAAGCCAGATAGTTTCGCCAATTAATGGTGTAGTCGCTAAACGCCACGTTAAAAAAGGCAACATGGCGAAAGAATTTGAAGAGTTATTTTATATTGTTAACCAAGACGAGCTTCATGGCATCGTTCACTTACCTGAGCAACAACTAGTGAGCTTACGCTTAGGGCAAGAAGCTAAAGTAACAAATCAATATGCTAATCAAAGCATCAACAACCAAGAAATCATCGCTAACGTATTGCGTATCAGCCCGATTGTGGATGCCCAAAGCGGTACATTTAAAGTCACCATTGCTATCGATAATAGCGATGCCAAACTAAAAGCCGGTATGTTTACCCGAGTAGAATTAAAATATGACACTCACAAAAACGTTGTTACCGTTCCTTTCAATGCGGTTATTAATCAAGATGATACTCAAGCCTTGTATGTTATCGAAGATAACACCGCAACCCGTCGAGAAGTCAAACTGGGCTATCGAGAAAAAGATAAAGTTGAAATCCTTTCAGGTGTTGAACAAGGTGAACAAATCGTCATTCGTGGTCAGCAAAACCTGAAGGATCAATCTTTGGTCGAAGTGATCACGCCCCTTTCTTATGCCAAAAACAGCTTAGCAGCGCAATAAGGAAGTCACTATGTCATTGATTAATACTTCGGTTAAACGCCCCGTTACTGTGTGGATGTTTATGCTTGCCATTATGTTGTTTGGCATGGTGGGCTTTACTCGACTTGCGGTTAAATTACTACCCGACCTAAGCTATCCAAGTGTGACTGTACGTACTGCCTACGATGGCGCTGCGCCAGTTGAAGTTGAACAGCTTATATCTAAACCCATTGAAGAAGCGGTTGGAGTCGTAAAAGGTTTACGGAAAATCAGTTCTATTTCTCGCTCTGGAATGTCCGATGTTGTCCTGGAATTCGAATGGGGCACGAATATGGATATGGCAAGCCTCGAAGTACGTGAAAAAATCGATACTATTGAGTTACCTCTAGATATTAATAAGCCGCTTTTACTGCGATTTAACCCTAATTTGGATCCCATCATGCGTTTGGCGTTATCGGTTCCTGACGCAACTGAATCTGAATTAAAAACCACACGCACTTTTGCTGAAGAAGAACTAAAACGTCGCCTTGAAGCATTATCTGGTGTGGCTGCAGTTAGGTTATCTGGCGGATTAGAGCAAGAAGTTCATATTTTACTTAACCAGCAAAAATTACAGCAGTTAAACTTAAATGCTGACGATATTAAGCGCCGTATTAATCAAGAAAATATAAATTTATCAGCAGGTAAAGTGATACAAGGAGATAAAGAATACCTTGTACGCACCCTCAATCAATTTAATAGCCTAGATGAATTACGAAACGTCATCATCTACCGTGAAGGCCAAACATTAATTCGATTATCGGAAGTGGCAGATATTGTCGACAGCTATAAAGAACGCAGTGATGTCACCCGTATCGGTGATGTCGAGTCTATAGAACTGGCTATTTATAAAGAAGGTGATGCTAATACCGTTTCTGTTGCTAAAAAGGTGCAAGCAGAGCTTGCTAATATCAATCAAGAATCGGCAGATAATCAGCTAAAAGTCATTTATAACCAATCAGAGTTTATCCAAAGTGCAGTGAGTGAAGTCACCACAGCTGCCCTATTTGGTAGTTTGCTTGCGATGCTAGTCATTTATTTATTTTTAAGAGACATCATTGCCACACTTATCATTTCAATTTCAATCCCATTCTCTGTTATCGCCACATTCAACATGATGTACTTTGCAGAGATTAGCTTGAACATAATGTCGCTTGGCGGGATCGCATTAGCCATAGGCTTGTTAGTTGATAATGCTATTGTGGTACTTGAAAATATCGACCGCTATAAATCAAAAGGCATGGCAAGATTAGATGCTGCTGTTACTGGCAGTAAAGAAGTGGCTGGTGCTATCTTTGCTTCAACACTGACCACCCTCGCCGTATTTGTCCCGCTTGTGTTTGTTGATGGGATTGCAGGTGCGTTATTTTCTGACCAAGCGCTCACAGTGACCTTCGCCTTACTGGCTTCATTATTTGTCGCCCTCACAGCGATTCCAATGCTTGCTTCTAGACAAGGTTTTACTCAACTACCTGTAGAACAAACCACTACTTCGATTGAAAAACCAACGAGTAAAAAAGCAAAGTTCGCCTATTACACCAAGGCTATTTTAGGTTTTCCTTTTAAACTTATACTCAGTTATCTACCGACCTTATTGCTTAATCTTGTCATCATACTAACCCGCTTTACGTCTTGGTTTTTCAGCTTGTTCATGCGTCCATTAAGCGCAGGTTTTAATTTGTTTTATCGATTCATTGAGGCGATATACCATCGTGTATTACGCCAAGCAATGAGCCATAAAATGGTGACTGTGGTTATTGCACTCATATTAACCGTGGGGGCTGGTAGCTTATTCCCAAGATTAGGTGTGGAGCTTATTCCTCCAATGAACCAAGGGGAGTTTTATGTCGAAATTTTACTTCCACCAGGTACTGCCGTTCAAAAAACTGATGCAGTGCTTGAGCAATTGGCATTTTCCATTAGCGATAGTGACAATGTGAAACACACTTTCAGCCAAGCAGGTAGTGGTGGATTAATGACTTCTGATACCGCTAGAGGTGGAGAAAATTGGGGACGATTACAAGTTGTACTAGCCAATCCTGACGCATTTACAATAGTGGCTAATACGTTACGTGAAACCGCTAAGCGTATTCCAGCCTTAGATGCAAAAATTGAACATCCTGAATTGTTTAGCTTTAAAACACCGCTTGAAATTGAACTCTCTGGCTATGATTTAGCCCAGTTAAAGCAAAGTGGTGACCAACTGGTTTCAGCCTTGTCACAATCAACAAGGTTTAGCGATATCAATACAAGTCTACGTGATGGACAACCTGAAATCAGTATTCGCTTTGATCATGCCCGTTTAGCAGCCCTTGATATGGACGCTCCAACCGTTGCCAGCAGAATTGCTCACCGTGTAGGCGGGACTATAGCAAGCCAATACACAGTTCGTGACCGTAAAGTTGATATTTTAGTACGAAGCGAACTAGATGAAAGAAATCACATTGAAGATGTCAATTCGCTGATTATTAACCCTAATAGTCAATATCCGATTCCATTAAGTGCTGTAGCTGATGTCTCATTACAAGTGGGCCCATCAGCCATTAACCGTGTTAGCCAACAACGTGTCGCAATCGTATCGGCAAACCTCAGTTATGGCGATTTAAGTGAAGCAGTAAAAGAAGCCCAACAAATACTTAATCAACAACAATTTCCGTCTTCCATTCAAGCACGCTTCGGTGGACAAAACGAAGAAATGGAGCACTCGTTTGATTCATTAAAAATTGCCTTGGTATTAGCTATCTTTTTAGTTTATTTGGTGATGGCAAGTCAGTTCGAGTCTTTACTGCATCCGTTACTAATCCTAATTGCTGTACCCATGGCTGTTGGTGGTAGTGTTATCGGTCTGTTTATAACAGGCACTCACTTAAGTGTGGTTGTCTTTATCGGCCTAATAATGCTCGCAGGTATTGTTGTTAACAATGCGATTGTTTTGGTCGATAGAATCAATCAACTTCGAAAAGAAGGTCATGATAAAGATGAAGCGATTAGCACCGCAGCTAAATCGCGATTACGCCCTATTATGATGACAACGTTAACCACAACACTGGGCTTGTTACCAATGGCAATTGGTTTAGGTGATGGTAGTGAAATACGTGCACCTATGGCAATTACTGTTATTTTTGGTTTATCAATGTCGACCATGTTAACGCTGTTAGTTATTCCTGCCCTTTACGGCATATTTGATAAAAAACGTTATCAAGTAACGCAAACGGAAGTGGCGCCGACCTTAGCATCAGAGGGGCAGTTATAATGGATAACAATAATATTAATCAAGCTAAACAAAGCTTTAGCATAACTCGATTAGCCATTAAGCGCCCCGTGACCACCAGCATGTTTTTTCTGGCAATATTATTATTCGGCATGGCCTCTAGCAGGCTACTGCCACTAGAAATGTTTCCAGGTATTGATATTCCACAAATTCAGGTAAACGTGCCTTATAAAGGGTCAACGCCTGCTGAGGTTGAACGAGATATCACCAGCGTTCTAGAAGAGTCGTTAGCAACAATGAGTGGTATTGAAGAGGTACGCTCAAATTCATCTCAAGACGGAGCAAATATTCAGCTCAATATGAAATGGGGGCAAGATGTCGCCACCAAAAGCCTAGAAGCACGCGAAAAAATCGACTCGGTAAGGCATTTATTACCCAGAGATGTTGAACGAGTGCTCATTCAGCAATTCTCTACTGCAGATATGCCAGTGCTCACTATTCGTATATCAAGTGAGCGCGAGTTATCCAATGCATTCGACTTGCTAGATAAGCAACTTCGCAAACCCTTAGAGCGTATTGAAGGCGTATCAAAAGTCACTTTGTATGGCGTTGATCAAAAGCAAATTGAAATTAGGCTCGATGCCGATAAGTTAGCAGCTTCTGGTATCAACCCTGCACAGCTTCGCCAACGACTACAAATGGAAAACTTTGTCATAAGTGCTGGTACCATCCGTAACAATGACCGTGTTTTTCAAGTATCTCCAAAAGGCGAGTTTTTATCTATTGAAGATATCAAAGCAGTTAAACTCAATACCACAACCAGCCTAGGTGACATAGCGTCAGTGACCTTTACGCTTCCTGAGGCGTTTGAAGGTCGACATTTAGACCAAAAATATGCTGTTGGTTTAGATGTGTTTAAAGAATCTGGTGCAAATTTAGTGCATGTGTCAGAGCGAGTATTAAAGGTCATTGAACAAACTAAACAAGACAGACAATTTCAAGGCATCAAGTTATTTGTCATGGAAGATCAGGCCTATGGTGTTAAGTCTTCACTTAAAGACTTGCTGCTATCAGGATTGATGGGCGCTTTTCTATCATTCGGCGTACTGTACTTATTTTTACGCAACTTAAAAATGACATTAGTGGTGGTGTCGTCAGTACCTATTTCAATTTGTATGACGTTAGCTGGTATGTACTTACTGGGTTATAGCTTGAATATCTTATCAATGATGGGGTTATTACTGGCAGTGGGTATGCTGATTGATAATGCGGTTGTTGTAACCGAAAGCGTACTGCAAGAAAAGCAACGTAGTGGTATTACAGGTCAGCAAGATACCTTAGCACGCTGTCAAAAAGCCAATGAAAATGCCGTGTTAACTGGTGTTGAAAAAGTTGCTTTAGCAGTACTTGCTGGCACGCTGACCACTGCCATTGTCTTTTTACCTAATATTGTGGGTGTTAAAGTTGAGCTGACCATTTTCCTTGAACATGTAGCGATTTCAATCTGTATTTCTCTTGCCGCATCACTGTTAGTGGCAAAGACATTAATCCCATTATTATTGACCAAATTACATTTCGAAATTGATACCGAGGAAAAAGAGTCTAAGTTACGTCAGTTTTATCAAACAAGCTTAACTTGGATTTTAACGCATTCGAAGGCCTCTGGGGTGTTAGCCGTGTTCCTATTAGCCTCTACAGCATTGCCATTGAGCTTGGTGCAACAAGACCAATCAGATGGTGAAGGTAATGACCGTTTATATATTAATTACCAACTTGAAGGCAGACATAACCTCAAAGTCACTGAAGCGATGATCAATCAAATGGAAGACTATCTTTATGCCAATAAAGACGCCTTTCAAATCGACTCTGTATATAGCTATTACTCAGCTGATAGCATTCAAACCACCATCTTGCTATTAAAAGATATCGAAACCCCAATGTCTGAGTTAAAAGCGCAAATCCGAGAAGGATTCCCTAAATATGCCGCCGCTTCACCACAATTTGGTTGGGGAAATGAAAACTCAGGATTACGCATTACATTAACGGGTCGTTCAACGTCTGAACTTATCAAGATTAGTCAGCAAGTTGTACCATTGCTGAGTGCGATTGACGGCTTAGAAGACGTGCGCTCTGAAGTGAATGCAGCGCAACAAGAGGTTGTGATTAAAATTGACCGTGAAATGGCTGCTAGGCTTGACCTAAACCTCAATGAAATAGCCTCTCATATTTCAATGGCACTTCGAGGCTCACCACTGCGTTCATTCAGACACGATCCTAATGGCGAGTTACGTATCGAATTAGCCTATGATAAAAGTTGGCAACACTCTTTAGAAAAGTTAAAACAACTGCCTATTATTCGCCAAGGTCAGCGAGTATATAACCTCGACAACTTAGCTGAAATCAATATTCAGCCTCGTTTTGATACGATTAGACATTACAATCGCCAAACAGCCCTATCCATTGGCGCTAATGTCAATGACATCACTACAGAAGAGGCTCAAAAGCAAATTGAACAAGTCATGGAAACCATTAATTTCCCGTATGGTTATGGCTACAGTTTACGTGGTGGGTTCCAACGACAAGATGAAGACCAATCGATTATGGCCGTCAATATGATATTAGCGCTAGCCATGATTTATATCGTCATGGCCGCTTTATTTGAATCCCTGTTATTACCAACAGCTATTATCAGCTCAATCTTGTTTTCAATCACGGGTGTTTTTTGGGCACTGTGGATTTCAGGTACGCCGATGTCGGTTATGGCAATGATTGGGATCCTTATCTTGATGGGCATCGTAGTAAATAACGGTATTGTATTGGTTGATCAAATAAACCAAATGACGCCAAAATTATCTGACTTATCAGACACCATTATTGCCATCTGTGTTACACGATTACGTCCAGTATTGATGACAGTCGCGACCACTGTGCTAGGGCTTGTTCCTTTAGCCATGGGTGATACTCAAATCGGCGGCGGTGGGCCACCATACTCACCTATGGCCATTGCCATTATTGGCGGGTTAAGTTTTTCTACCGTCACCAGTTTGTATTTAGTGCCTCTTTGCTATCAAGCGCTATATCGAATTCGTTATCAATCATCAGTTAAATTAGGTTTAGCTGACAAGAGAGCGAAAAAGCTGTTACCTTGGACTGTGTAATATGGATGCCTCATGCCTTTGTGCTAGTTAATCTAGCCAAAGGCGTGAATATTAAAACAGGACACAACAGATGAAACTAAGATTGTTCAGTAAATTACTCGCACTATCATTAATTAGCACTGCAGTTTATGCTGATGATGACCGCTTTAAAGATGTTCAAATCACCTCACAGCAACTTACACCCACAACCTATATGTTTACCGGCTCTGGCGGTAATATCGGTGTATCAGCTGGTGCAGATGGCATATTAATTATCGATGATCAATTTGCACCACTCGCAGATAAAATCAGTCAATCATTAAATAAAATTCAACCAGGACAACCTAAGTACGTCATTAATACCCATTATCACGGCGATCATACTGGCGGTAATGCCCACTTTGGTGAACAAGGGATCATATTTGCTCATCACAATGTACTGAAAAGACTCAGTGCCAAGCAAGATACCCCAAAAGCAGCCCTGCCCGTTGTGACTTATTCCGAGGATGTTGCCATTCATTTTAACAATGACACGTTAACTCTGAAGCATATGGGGCCAGGACATACTGATGGCGACAGTGTGGTGTTTTGGAAAAATGATAACGTTATACACATGGGGGATTTATTTTTTAAAGACCGCTTCCCTTACGTTGATTTAAATGGTGGTGGCTCTGTTATTGGTTATCGAGACAATGTTTCAAAGGTTATATCATTAATAGACAAACAGACACAGATAATCCCAGGTCATGGTTCGCTGGCCACTCAGGATGATTTATTAAAGTTCAAACATATGCTTGATGAAAATATTCTATGGATGGAAAAAGAGCTCACTGAAGGTAAAACACTAGCGCAAGTACAAGCAAGTGGCGTACCTGAGAAATGGAAAGATTGGAGCTGGGGTTTTATCACGGAGAAAAAGTGGATCGATACTTTATATAAAGACTTAAAACCTCGCTAATCATCTACTTATTTGAATAAAGCGATTCATTCTAAAACAAGCCGCTTATCAGCGTAGCAGTGACAAGCGGCTTTTTATTTAATGGTACCTAAAGTGCCATAGCACCCAATACAATGGTTTTAAATCTTTACCACCTATACCTTGAAACGGTTTTGCAAAATAGTATAACCATTGCCAAGACTTTAAAAATTGCTTGGCTTGTTGCCAAATAACCTCACCACCAGCTTGTCGATAAGCCGTTATCGCAGCCGAAATCTTTTCTTTATCATTTATGTAGCGGTATAGGCTATGCACATAAACTAATACATCTCGAATTTGTTGGTTCAACAAGGTGCCCTTTTGCTGATTGGCCTCAAAATCGATAAATTTAACTTCACCGGCATCCCAGCTTATGTCGCGTAAAGCCGGTCTTCCATGTGCATGATCCATCAAATGCAAATCAGCTAAACCTTTACTGGTATCATTCAAAATACGCTGTAATTCATCACTGGCTATATCATCACTTTCAAGCCAATCCCTAACCGTGCGCCCTGCATCTTCAACAACGAGATATCCATCGCCACTGGCATGTACCTTGGGAACTGGTGCACCATCGTTTTGTAAAAGTTTCAAAACTTGAGTTTCTTTGTATAAGGCTTCGGCTGAATCAGATTTTAAAAAGCGCATCGCTCCAGATAACTTTTCAACTTGTTTAAGCCAATAGCGCTTACCTTGATATTCAAAATGACTGATACGCACACCTTCATTTAAAATAAGCATTTGTGCGACTTTGTCCTGAAAAGAATGCATTTGAGTCATTTTTTGTCCGCCATACCGAATTAAGTATTCAGTATCTAAGCTATAAGACATAGACTTCAAATTTTTCGAGGTGAACTGGCTGACTTTTACGTCAGTGTATAAATAGTGCAATTACTCTATAATCAGTACCTACATACTAATAACAACAAGTGCACAATAGTTAACCAACGAATTGATATGTAGCATGGGATTTAAATCAAAAAAAAAGCGCCTTAAAGGCGCTTTTTTAATAATGATTTTTTTAAGACTCTAGCGGTAATGCTCGGTTTTCAAGCAAAACAGGAATGCCTTCAGTAATTGGATAAGCGAGCTTGTCAGCTTTACAAATCAATTGATCTGCTTCTTTATCAAATTCCAACTTACCTTTACATACTGGGCAAGCCACAATCTCAAGTAATTTTTTATCGAACGCCATGGAGGTTTCCTTGTTTAACTTTGACGACTTGTTCTAGTCTATTCAAAAATGCTTGATCAAAACTTTTATTAAGCTTCGCATTTACTGGCAGATACCACCAGTTTTGTTGTGCAAAATCGCGACATTTAACCGCATCTTTCTCTGTCATTATCAATGGATGCTCTTCAGAGAGTTGCGCTAATACCTGTTTATCAAATGCCTGATGGTCTTCAAACTCATGAGTTTGAACAATGTCGTACCCTAACGCGCTAAGACTATCGAAAAAACGTTGCGGATTACCAATCCCCGCCATAGCCACTGCGGGTTCAGATTGCCAAGATGAGGTATTAGAAGACGCTGCAGAGTCTACCTTTGTTAATGAACACGGTGCTAATTGCATTGCCACTTCATCATTTTGCGCTGCACCACCATTGTTGATCACCCAATCAATAGTGTTTAATCGCCAAATGCCTTCTCGTAATGGCCCTGCAGGAATTAAGCATTCATTACCGTATCGTCTTTGCCCATCTACAATCGCAAGTTCGATATCTCTGGCTAAGGCATAATGCTGTAAGCCATCATCACTAATAATCACATCAACATCAAAATCAGATAACAACTTCTGCGCCGCATCAATACGCTTAGCGCCAACCACCATGGGAACGTTTGTACGCGCCACAATCATGGCTGGCTCATCACCCACATCTACCGCTTTATCGGTTAAATTAACGGCTTTCACGCCATTAATTTTAACCCCGTATCCGCGGCTTATTACCCCAGGCTTATAGCCATGCTGGCGAAGTAAATCAATTAAGTAGATAACGGTAGGCGTTTTGCCACTGCCACCAGCTGTAATATTACCCACGACAATCACAGGTACAGGTAAAGTTTCAGCTTGTTTTATCCCGAGTGAAAACCCAAGGCGACGCAACCAAGTAATAAGCCCAAATAACCAGCTCAATGGCATAAGCAACCATTTTGCCGGATGACCTTGATACCAAATTTTGTTAACTAACGCCTGCATTTAATTACCAAATTGCATTTTATACAAGTTAGCGTAAACGCCTTCTTGCTCAACTAGCTCAGCATGCGCACCGCGCTCGACAACTTTACCTTGGTCGATAACAAGAATTTCATCTGCAGATTCAATCGTTGAAAGTCGATGTGCAATAACAATGGATGTACGGTTGTGACGTAAGTTATCTAACCCATGTTGAATGGCTTTTTCAGATTCAGTATCTAAAGCCGAGGTTGCTTCATCTAAAATAAGTACAGGCGCATCACGTAACATAGCACGAGCAATGGCAATCCTTTGACGCTGCCCACCTGATAGTAAAACGCCATTCTCACCGACTTCGGTGTCTAAGCCTTCTGGTAGAGTTTCGATAAACTCCATTGCATAAGCAAGTTCAGCAGCTTTAACAATTTGCTCTCGAGTCACTTCACCTGGGTAGGCATATGCAATGTTATTCGCGATAGTATCGTTAAATAAGGTCACCTGTTGTGATACTAAGGCGACTTGATTACGCAAAGACTTCAATTTGTAATCATAAATACTGACATCATCTAAGGTAATATCACCTTCAGAAACACCAGTGTAAAAACGCGTCATTAAGCTGGCAATGGTCGACTTACCTGACCCACTTCGGCCAACCAAAGCAATGGTTTTGCCTTGTTTTACTTCAAAATCAATATTGGTTAACGCTGGCTTTTCAGTGTCTGGATAACTGAATGTCACGTTATTGAATTTCAAGTTACCTTTAACTCGTGCAACTTCATATTCACCCGTATCAGATTCAGGGGCGGTATCAAGTAGCTCAAACACGGTTGTACACGCTGCAATACCACGCTGAAATTCAGCATTCACTCGCGTTAAGTTTTTAATTGGCTGCAGCATTGCCATCATAGCGCCTAAAATAGCGGCAAAAGTACCAGCGGTCAGTTCTTCTTTTAATCCAGGAAATGTTGCGGCATACAATACAAACGCAAGAGCAAATGAGCCGATAATCATAATCACTGGCTGACTGATTGCTTGGGCGACAGCTAACTTCATATTTTGATGACGGTTAGAATCATTCACCTTGAAAAAACGATTTACTTCCGTTTTTTGACCACCAAACGCCAATACATTTTTGTGGCCTTTGATCATTTGTTCTGTCGTCGCTGTGACCCCACCCATAGCTGATTGGATCTGCTTAGAAACCTTACGAAAACGTTTACTGACAAGGCTTATAACTATCCCCATTAATGGGCCAATCACTAATATGCACAGGGATAGTTTCCAAGAATAAAAGAACATGATGGCTAACATTGCAATGACTGTAATCGAGTCACGTACTATAGAAATAAGTGCACTGCCGGATGCTCGAGCGATTTGTTCAGTATCGAATGTAACTCGAGAAATTAAATTACCACTGTTTTCTCGGTCAATATAACTGACAGGTAAGCGTAAATAATGTTCAAACACTTGCTGACGCATATCCATGATTAACTTAGCACTCATGTAGGATACACAATAGGTCGATACGAAATTCGCAATCCCCCGAAGTGTAAACATACCAATGACCACAAGTGGCGCCATTAACATAATGTCTTTGTTGGCATTAAACCCGCCGTGGGTCGGAACTTCTACGCCACCAACGACATTAGGCGTTTGACTAAAGCCTTCATCGATAAAAGGTTTAATGAACGCAATAAAAGCGGCGTCGACTAAGCCGTAAGTTAACAGACCTAAGATTGCTAACAAAAACATTCCTTTCATCGGAATGAGATAAGTAAGAAGGCGTTTAAATACGCTCGACATTTCGTTATTAGTTGTTGTCATTGATTACGTTAACACTTGAATAGCAAACAAAGGGTTATTCTACTCTGCTTTAACTTTCTCACCAAATCTAAACAGGCTGTTATACCAAAATGGCGCAATATCTGAACGATATTCACGAATAGCATAGTTTGATGGTTCAAAATCTATACTAATCTGACCCGAGTCACCGCTAACAAGTGTTTTAGCTCCTTTAAGTTTGTAACGATTTTGAATATCTTCTTTAGGAAATCCATATTGATTCGCGTAGCCTGCGGTAAAAATAACATGCTTTGGTGACACTGCATCGATAAAGTCTAGTGTAGACGATGTTCGACTCCCATGATGCGGTGCAAGTAACACATCAACGGGAGCTAAAACTTCTCGCTTAAGGAATTCATACTCTGTTTCTTTTTCAATATCCCCAGCCAAAAATAGCCGCCGTTGAGTATCAATAATATAAGCAGCACAGGAGCGGTTATTATCATTACTTTCAAGTGTATTAATATGCATCTCAATGGTTAAGTTAAGCCACTTTATTTGGTTATTTTCGCAAAGCATATGTGCTGGCGCTTCATTAGCCAGCTCAGAGCTTACATTAATACTTCTATCGATAACGGCTTGCTCTGCTATGACAATCACCTCTGGGTAATGTTTGGTTATGACATTTAACCCTCCAGCGTGGTCATTATCATTATGGCTCACAATGACGTAATCTAATTGAGTAACCCCTTTTGCTTGTAACATAGGGACAATAGCTCGCTCTGCATAAGAAAAACTCTCCCCATACGCGGCGCCTGTATCATAAAGTACACCACGATTTCCCTGCTGCAATAGTACTGACATGCCTTGAGCTACATCAATAACATGCGCTTGCCAATGAATCGGCTTTAGCGTTGAATCTGTAATGATTGGCTCATTATCGGCGTGCTGAAATGGATCAATGTGATGTAAAGTCCAATGCTGCACTGTCAACATGACAAAGGGAATACACAACAAACTTGATACGACTCGCCATGTTTTATGCACTGACCATTTTATTAAAAATAGTCCCAATATGAAGAAAGCCACACTCAAGATGAGATTATCTGGCAACCTCACTAAAGCGAGTGGCCAGGCGTCACTAAAGCCAATTAACCACTGAAAAGGGCTAAGTGACAAATCAGCTAATTGCATTACAGTTTCGCCAAGTATGTACGACCAGTTTTGTGGTAAGGGCATTATCATCAACAGTAAATTGAGCACCAAAGCGATAATGCTTAATGGAATAACCACAAAGCTAAACCAAGGCACCATAAGGAAATTAACCCAAATACTGTGAAATGAGAAAGTGCCAAACAATACCGCTTGCACCAAACCTAAAGCTAATGCCAACCGCCATTGCACAGCCCCAAATACAACAAAAAAAGCCTTACATTGACTGGTTAAACGTCTAAACCTAGTTTGATGTTCTTGAACAAAACGCTGATAAATGCTTGGTTGTTCCCTATTAGAGTCAACACTATCTATACAATCAGTGCTATCACTTTCTTGTGAAAGCGCGGTTTGTTGTTGAAGCGAGGTATAGTCGATGGTTAATAAAATAATGGCAAGCGCACTAAAAGACAGCCAGAAACCAGCGCTTAAACTCGCAAAAGGATCAATTAATAAAACAGCAAATAACGCCCAAATGAGTCGCTGCCATGTTGAAGCATATTGATTGACCATGGTGAGGACCACAAGTGCAAGCAACATCACCAAGGCACGTTGTGTTGAAATGGCAAAACCAGCTAAATAGCCATAACCCAAAGCAAACACAGTTGCTATGAGCATAGATAAAAGCAAGTTTCTGCGACTATAATGCGGCCAACATGTAAACAGCATCCCACGTGATAATAATAGAAAAAGTCCAAAAACTACCGATAAATGCAAACCAGAAATAGCCACTAAATGCCCAGTTCCAGTTTGACGTAACTGTTGCCATTGCTGCTTGGATAATAATGATTTGTCGCCAAATAGTAACGCCTGCATAACAGCGCTATTGTCTAAGCTCCTTAATACAGGTGTTAGGTTATCTATGATTGTTTGCCTAAAAGGCGCAAAATAGGCGACTAACTCCCCTTGCTTCACCGTGCCTTTTGCGACGATATGACGGCTTAATAGGTACTTTTGTTGATTAAAACCACCTTGATTAAGCGGGCTGGTAATCGGTTTAAGTCTGGCATTTAACAGCCAAGTTTGACCGACTTTTAATTCAGGCGGTTGCTGCCAAATGAGTCTATAGTAGTGGTCATAAAAGCGACTTTGTTCAGAAAGCAGCCGAATATCGAAACTTATCCAGTCGCTGTTTACGCTAACTAGTGATACTATCTCTGCCTTAAATTGTTTTTTGACAGGGATATTTGATTCTTGTGAAGAAAATAGTGAATTAAAACAAATAGAAACTAGCAACACTCCAAAAAGTGTTCCACTGATGAACGACCACTTTTTAAAAGTTACTAACACTATTATCAAAGTGATAGACGCCATCCATATAGGAAGTAGGCTTGGCAGCAAATTGCTAAAAAGCATACTGGCGCAAAAACCATAAATGAATCGATTTATCATTGATTAATTAAAGACAGTAATCGCGTATATGCCAAAAAAATTATTACAAAAATTTATGCCGAAGCCTGAAACAATACGTAATCATAAGTATTTACGTATATTTGGCAGCTTATTAAATGATCCCAATTTATGGACGTTGAATCGAAAATCAGCGCCAGGATCATTTGCTATTGGCCTTTTTGTTGCTTGGTTGCCTTTACCTTTTCAAATGGTTATTGCTGCAGGTATGGCCATTTATTTCAAAGTTAATATTCCCCTCGCCGTTGCGCTAGTTTGGTTAACTAATCCGATTACCATGCCGTTTATGTTTTATGCTGCCTACCTATTAGGTGCAAATATCCTCGGGATGGATACGACTGACTTCGCATTTGAAGCCAGTTGGCAATGGGTTGAAAGTTCAATCGGTACAATCGGTCCACCATTTTTGTTAGGTTGTGTTATTTTGGGGGCAATTTTTGCGTTAATCAGCTTCTTTGTGATTAAAAGTCTATGGAAATATTCGATACTATTTAAGTGGAAAAAAAGAAGCTAACCTAAACCGTGATATTGAATGAAAAGCCAGCATTTAAGCTGGCTTTTTACTTTCTCAAATCGACTTTAAGCAAGTGCGATTGAAACAAGAATACATGAGAGTTAGCTGCACATATTTATTCAGCTGCTGATAATTTTCGATAAATCAGTACCACTAAGTGCAAACTTAACAGTCCAGAAAATGCAATGCAGAAAAACAGTAACGCAATCGATTCAACCAACGTCGGGTTATCAGCATAATTCCAGCACCACAACGGCCAACAGATAAGACTCAATACAGTAAGTTGCATCATACACGCTCGGCAACGACCTATCTTTTGCTTAAAAATAGACTCTTCACAGTCTTTGCAAGACATCACCACACCCCTTTATATACTTCAAGCAGACTCATAGGAAAGGTGCTCTTTATTTAATAGTGCAAAGGCGCATTCATCCCCCCATTTTCCTTTAAAAAATATGTTTTGTATAAAATGCCCTTCTTTTCTAAAGCCGAGCCGCATCAATAGTGTCATTGACGCACTATTTTCAGCATCAGTTGTTGCGGTAATTCTATGTTTTTTCAATACAGAAAATAAATAATCAATCACTGATTTCATCGCTTCAGTTGCGTAACCTTTTTTTTGTGCCGTTCTTGCTAAGGTAAAACCGACTTCAACCTGCTGCTCATCAACAAAATGTAGTGCGATATCACCAATTAACTGTTGCGAGTCTTTTTCAATCAAGGCCAATTGAAACCAAAGGCCTGCAACACCGAACATTTGGTAATCCATATTAGAATAAAACCGCAGGGCATCTTCTTCAGTGTAATCATTCCAGCTTTGGTATTGAGCAATGATAGGATCCGCTCGATAAGCTGAAAAATTGGCTAAATCATCAGTTTGAAAAGCCCGTATTGTTAATCGTTGTGTATTCAAATGCGGTACTTGAACGGGCTTATTGGTTGTCTTCATTCCTAATACCTTACCTTTTATGAATGATTAATAGGTTAAGCATGTTTAATTCTTGCCACTAAAAAATCCACTGCTGCTTTGACTTTTGGCACATGGTAGCGGTGTTTTTGATAAATCAAATATACCCCAAAATCATCACTTTGAGTGGCAGACAAAGGTGGCTCAAAGTGTAACTCAGTTAATTCATTACTGGCTAAAAACGACGATAAAACCCAGCGTGGCATCATCAAAATACCTTCATGTTGTTTTGCCTTTGCAATTAGCCACTCCCCCACATTGCTAATCGCTGCAGCTGGTGCTGATACGTCTTGCCACTGACCATTTATTTTACTCAGCCAAGGTACACGACCATTTGGTGAGCGATAATATAACCCTTTATGATCTTGCAGCTCTGATGGATGTGTTGGCGTTCCCATTGTGTCGAGGTATTGCTGAGTTGCAGCAGGGATAAATTGATTGTCCATTAATCTAATCGCCATAACGCGATCATTTGGGGCATAACCACCTCTAATAGCGATGTCTACATCATCACGACCAACCGAGGACAATTCATCACTAAGCTCAATATCTAAAATAACTTTTGGGTATAAGCGAGAAAACTCATCTAAAAGCGGAATAAGCACTTCTCTGCCGATACCAACCATGGCGCTTATTCTCAGCTTTCCCATTGGCTCTGTTTGATACGTTCTTACTGCTTCATTGCTTTGTTCAAGCTGTAGCAATAGTTGTGATACTTGTTGATAGTACTCTGCGCCAATCTCAGTCAATGATACGGCTCTAGTTGACCGTTTCAATAACGTCGCACCTAAGCTTGTCTCAAGATCTGCCACTCGCCTTGATAATGAAGAAGCAGGTACTGAAAAGCTTTTGGCTGCGTGAGTAAAACTGCCAGTTTCTACCACTTTGATAAAATATTTAAGCGCTCTTAATTGATCCATACCCCACCCATTATTGTCATAAAAGCAATAAAGAAAGACAATTAGCCCACTATATCTTATCAATAATCAAAGTAATAATACTGTTTATCTTATTCACACCGATACCTAATTATCGATCTCATTGAAGGAAGCAAAATGAGTACATTTACTGCAATTAACTTAGTCAAACGCCCACAAGGCGGACCAAT
Source organism: Shewanella sp. P1-14-1 (assembly GCF_001401775.1). NCBI lineage: Bacteria > Pseudomonadati > Pseudomonadota > Gammaproteobacteria > Alteromonadales > Shewanellaceae > Shewanella > Shewanella sp. P1-14-1. Next base: position 261,293 of record NZ_LKTL01000004.1, read on the forward strand.
TACTCAAGATATTTTTGAAATCGTATCCTTACCAATGCCAAAGGTTAACCCGGGTGAAATTCTCGTAAAGCAAAACTATATGTCACTGGATCCCGCTATGTTTGGTTGGATGCAACCAGATACTGACAGCTATATCCCCCCAGTTAACTTAGGCGAGGTCATGCGCAGTAGTGGCGTTGGCGAAGTCGTTGAAAGTCATCATCCTGATTTTAAAGTAGGCGATCGAGTGATGGGTATGATGGGTTGGCAAGAGTATTTCCACAGTAACGGAAAAGGCTTAAATAAAGTAGATGCACCTTTACCTGATGAAACTATTCTATCCGTGTTCGCGCTTCCAGGGCTTACTGCAACACAGGGGTTGTTCAATGTTGGCAAACCTAAAGCGGGTGAAACAATAATAGTAACAGGCGCTGCGGGCTCTGTCGGTTCTATTGTTGGCCAACTTGCTAAAGCAGATGGACTTCACGTCATTGGTGTTGTTGGTAGTGATGAAAAAGCCAATTGGATTGTTGATGAGCTGGGATTTGATTCAGCCATAAACTACAAAACAGCTGATTTAGCAGCAGAATTAGACAAGTTAGCTCCACAAGGTATCGACTTATTTTTTGAAAATACTGCAGGTCCAATTCAAAGCCTGATAGTAGACAGAATGAACCCTCACGGACGCGTAATGGTTTGTGGTCTGATTGCTGATTACAGTAAACAGACACCTGCGCCAGGACCAAGTTGGATGAATATTCTAAAAAGGCGTATTACAGTACAAGGTTTTACCATGCCAGATCATTATTCTGAAGTACCAAGCTTACTGGAAAAGCTCACTCCCTACGTGCTGCAAGGTAAAATCAAACACAGATCGCATATTCTGGATGGATTAACGTCATCTATTGAGGGGTTAAACTTATTCTTTAGCGGAGAAAATAAAGGAAAATTGATGGTAAAACTCTAGTTTTATATTAGCTTTCCAAGATAACTATCACGCCTATGTTTAATTAAGCATAGGCGTGTTACTAATTAAGTTATTTTCTCTAAAACTTATTTCGATTAGGAATAATGTCGATAGTGGAACTGAACTGTTCAAGTAACGTTTTTACGACTCTTTCTGAATCAGAATAAATTTGATCTTGGTGATTGGCTTGCAAATAATACAAAGCGTAACTTAACTGCGATGGTAACAAGCTTGCCAAGCGTTTCGGCGCTTCATAATAATAATGGTCAGGATAATAATGGCAAGAAAACTTGTCTGCTAACAAGATGGTGTTTTCTTTTTGTAAATAATGAGACAGCAAAGAATGCGACTCTGAACGATATTTAAACTTAAAGCCTTTTGTTAGATCATTATTCTCTAAAATTGGCTGTAAGCGGTTAATGCCCGAAAAAATAATCCCTGCAAAATCATGATCAACAAAGCCAGTCTTTTGCATGCCATCCTCAATCCATTGATTCGGTTTAGCAGAAATAAACACAGCTTGATTAATCACAAGTGGAATTTGTCTGATTTCTTTTGGTGCATTGATTGGAAATAAGTTCAAACCAATGTGCACATCTCCATTAATAATTTGGTCTAAGCTATGATCATTCCAGTGAGTAAAATTAATCTTGGCTTTAGGTAATACCTTCTCAACTGTATCCATTAACGCTTTTGCAATCACATCAATAATCGGACTCGCAATTGAAAAATTAATTTCTCCATCAAAGTCATCTTGATTGAGAAAATCTTCAGGATAGAATCGTTTATCTAATTGAATAAGTTCGCTTGCTAACCCTTCACCTATTTCTGTGGCACGCACAGTCGGCACTAACTGCCCTTGCCCTTTGATAAACAAAGGATCACCTGTGGCATTTCGTAATTTGGACAAAACTTGGCTTACTGCAGATTGGGTTATACCTAATTTAGCCGCCGCAAGTGTTGTACTACGAGAGCGATATAACTCATTAAAAATTCGTAAGTAGTTTAAATTAATTTGTTCTGAATACTTTCTATACACACGCCAATACCAAATCAAAATTCAACACTGATATTAGCATAGCTTATAGCTGTTATAAGTAGCACTCGTCACATATGTTAACTAGGATTTGCGTCGTCTATTTAATAACGTAATCCATTTCACATATGTATCCAGGGGGAAGATAGTGACGACGCAGCTCAATGAAGCAGTTTTTTGCAAAGAAAACTTTGCTACCGTATTAAGACAGTTTCGTAAATCATACCGCTTATCTCAGCAATCACTTGCCGATGATTTAGCGACTAACCATAGCTTATTTAAAAACATCAATCAGTCAATGGTCAGTCTATGGGAAAAAGGCACTATCTTGCCTTCGCTAAATCGCAGAGTCGGTTTAGCCAACTTCTTCAACCAATGTTATCAGTATGACGAACATGAATTGAAAGTGGTTATCAAGGCACGTAAGCACAAAACTGCTATCAATGAAAAACCGAATATTTATAATTATAATATCAATCAAATCAAAGAGTTCTGGTTTGATGAAATGACTGAAGATGAAAAAGCATTAATCTATAACGCACATGCGTCTCAAAGTGGATATGACTTTAATGAAACCATCGAGCACATTGACTGTAAAAGACTAAAAGTAGTCTGCTTTTACTACAATAATTCAATCATCGGGCATTTGGCCTTTTGCGCAGCACAAAACGGTTTAATTAAGTTAGCCAGTGTGGTCGCTATCGATAAAAACATTAAAATGAATATCTTTAAATTCATCCAGACATTGTCATCTGACTTAATGTTAGTTATTCCAAGCTTTATTAAATATTACAGCCATATGCTCAATGATATTTACCTTGAAGAAATTAAAAATGACTCACCTATTACACTACACGCTGGTAAGAGTGAGGTTGTTTTCAATAACCCGTTTGTTAAGCACGTTTTAGACGGTAATGATGATTTAGCCTTGCTTCGTTTCGAACAGCACAATGACTAATCAATCTATTTATCTCTGATCGATTTATTGCTAATCGATTTATAGTTAGTCGATTTATAAGAGTTACGCAAAAAAAGTATAGCGCCTTGGATAAACGATGTATCACAAGTCGCTGTCTTTTCTGTGTAAACTTTACCGGTATGAACACTACCCAGATTCATCCAACAGCAAACTTAATCACTGAATTTAACATTGAAAATACATCAATAACCACTAGCTTCAACTTGGCTTAATTAGGCGTCTACCATCTTATCAGCACTCACATTAACTAAGTCAGCCCAACTTTCTAGAACATTTATAGCCTGGTGACAATGATAACTGCTGCACTAATTCTGGTAGATGTTCAGATAGATGTTCAGATAGATGTTCAGATATATGACTAACGTGTTGAACTATCTAATGCTGTTAAAGCGAATAACATCTTTATGTAAGCCATAAGCCATATTTACACCTGATGTATGATTTATGAAAAACTGAATCCAACCGTTACTAATTCCAGCTTCCCAATCATCAATTTCACCGTAACGATTTAAATAGCGAGTGACCTTTGAATTAATGCCTTCTTCAGTTTCTCTACCTGCCGAATCGTTATACCAAGTTGAAGTTACGATACTTTTTCTCTCATAGAAACCACATTCCCAATTATCAAAGACGATTTTATAAAATTCATCTTCTTTATCGGTACGCTTTTCTATTTCAGAAGACAATGACTCAAGTATGTTTAAACCTTCATCTAAACTAATCCCTAATGGAATATGTGGTGACTCTAATTGCATGATACTCCTTACGCATAACGCCACGCCAAGCGTGAAAAAAATTGTTTGGGGAAATAAGCAAGGAACATACAAGACTAACTGTATTTGTCCATTCTTGAGCGCCTTGAATGTGAATTTATTCGTGATATTTACGAATGACAGCCACTTTTCCATCCTCAATTTCTAGTACTTCCATCATTGTTTGAGAGTACTCAATAGGCTGATTATTTTGAGGGTGAATACCTTTAGCGTAGTCTTTATATCTAATGGCAATAGCTGATTGATTGAAAGTAAATACGTCTAATAATTCAGCTTTGTACTCAGTATGAGCACCTAAATAGAATGTCATCCCTTTACGCATATCACTTTTACCAGACGGTAAGCGAGAATCATCAGTAACCCAAGGCAGATGCGAGTGACCAACATCGTCGGTTAATAATGCTAAATATTCTTCTAATTCTTTTTTTGTAGCTGTCGGGCTTTGCGTGGCGACCATTTTATCAAAATACAACTTCGCAAACGCATCGAGATCTATTTTTGAATCATTAGCTAATAACGAACCGGAAAACAAAATAGTCAATGAAAGTATCAATAGTTTGTTCATAAGAAGTCCTTTTCTAAGATTTACATAGCGCCTACTAATGGACGCATAAATACCTGGCTAAAATTATCGACGTATAAGCGCAAGCCAAGCGTTTTGCACCCTTTTGGGTAACTTGTTATGTACCGATTTCGCACAAAACTTTGATTACATTAACGTGCTCATCACCGACAAGTCCAATATTTGGTGGTACTTAATTCCTGAACGCTTAACCTCTGCGACATCCAATGCCAATTTTGCCTGTTCAGGATCATTATTTATTAACGCAAATGATGCATGCCATTTAAATTTGTCTAACGAAAACATTAGACGACTCTTATATTTATGAAGCACTGAAAGTACATTGGAATACTCACTCTCAATTGCTTGAGTCGCAACAATATATGGGTAATCGACATAAACTGTTGTCTGGTGATTTGGAAATTCATCTTCTCGTTTAAGTACAGCTCGATAAGCTTTCATTGAGTTATCTATATCATCGATAGTCATAAAAGCGCGAGCTTGCGCAGAGTATGCGCGAACATCTTCATATTTATCTGTTCGTGTTTCAAAATATTCATTTATTAAGCGTAAGGATATTAAAGGGTATGAATTTGCTAAATATGAAGATTGAATAACAAGATATTGATCTCGTTGAGTACGAGCACGTTTTAACTTTGCGTAAAACAGCGTTTATATTTGATCATTCCATTCATTATTTCTATACCAATCATCAGATGACATAGCTTTCCTTAGGTACATAACGCCGCCATAAGCGGCTAAAAACAGTTGGTTATAATTTGTGAGGCACGAACGCAAGCCATGCTTATTGCGTCCTACTTTAGTGTCTTGTTAGCTTTCTATTATTTTAAAATTTACCACTTTAAGAACCTTTTCTTTATCTATCATTACAACGAACTTGTAATCTCCTGGAGTGAAGCGCTTATCATTTTCCCAAAGAAAAGCTTCATAGTCAGGATTATTAGGAGGAGATATAAACCAATACCCTCCTTGAGAGAATTCAACATATTCATTCGTACTTTCATCCAAAACACCTATGAAAAATGCAAGGTTATATTTCTTTTTATTGATATTCTCTATTCGGATACCAAATTTCTCTTCTATGTTTTTAGGGATTTGATAAATTTTGTAACCATCTTCAAATTCAAAATCTAAAGCATCAGGTCTCATTTCATAAAAGCCACCAACTTCAATAATTTTTCCAAATTCAATTTTAAAAGCTGCATCATTTATCTCTGAAGGGCTACGCTTACCTACATTTGGATTGTTAGAACAGGCCGCCAAAAATATTAATACTAGAGTGATTAAATATACTCTCATCTATCCCTCGAAAGCTAACGCCGCAAATAAACGGCTAAAAATAGTTGGCTATAATTTGTGAGGCACGAACAAAGCCAACTGTTTTTTGTCCGCACTTTTTAATTTGCTTTGTTATATGCCCAATTACACCTTGAGATTTATAAATATCACCCTAGCTAACATTAGTAAAACTGTAAAAATAAGAGCTAATGTAACAAACATGCCTAACAACCCCCAAAACACGACGTTCATGGGTAGCTCTCTCAAAGGCTGGTTTACATCTATGTTTAATATACTGCCCATGTAGTGAACAAAATACACATATAAGAACGTGGAAATAGACACTAGAAGTGTATAAACGAAGTAACGAACAACCTTTGCTTTTGGGTTCGGAGCAGAATCAAACCTGAAATCGAATTTATTCAAGGGTTCTCCAAGTTCGTGTAGGGCATATAACGAATGATATGGACTCCCCTTACCAAATGGCCACTATGTGCCATATTGAAAGTGCAAACATTCAATCAAGGAGAGTCCATATG